>NZ_JBMNDR010000133.1:0-16139 GCF_052543235.1 Streptomyces sp. SAS_272
CCGGGCCGGGGAGGCAGAACCGCCCCCCAGCCGCGTGGGCGGTGTGCAGACCGGTGCGGGGGCCGCCGTCAGGGATACGAGACCACCGTGGACGGCACCGTCGACGTGCCGGACGTCGGTGCGCCGAGGTCGTTGATCACGTGCTCGTACTGGCCCTGGCCGCCGAGCGAGACCACCAGGAGGTCGTGGAACTTCACGCCCGGCACGTCCGGGGCGGCGAAACCGTGGTGCTGGACGATCGTGGGATCGACGTTGTAGAAGCAGTAACTGCCCAGGCCCCAGCCCTCGTGCGCGGTGACGTCGTCGCCGACCTTGTAGGCGGCGTAGCCCTTCAGCGCGCCGTTCTGGATCGCCGCCTGGTTCGGGGCGTCGTACGCCTTCTCGTTCTGGAAGAAGATCGTGCGGCCGCGCTGGCCGTACCACTGCACGTCGTACTTGTTGAAGTGCTCCACGAACAGGCCCGTCGCCAGCACGTCGTGGCCGTTGACGACGACCCCGTAGTCGGCCCGGTTGGTGTCCCAGCCGACGCCCTCGCCGTGGTCGGCGCGCCAGACCCAGGTGTGGTCGACGATCGTGTGCCGGCTGTTGATCACCATGCTGGTGGTGGCCCTGCCGGCGCCCGCTCCGCCGATCCTGATGAACACGTCCTGCACGGTGGTCGGGTCGGCGAAGTGGTCGCGCCGCGCTCCGGGCGGACCGACCTCCAGCAGGGTCGCGGAGTTGACCGGACCGGCGTCGATCAGGAATCCGGCCAGCCGCACGCCGTCCACGTCGGCGACCTTCACGGCCGTGACGCCGTTGTCGGGGACGAGCGTGGCGTAGCCGAGGCCGAGGACGACGGTGCCGGCGCGGTTCACCCGGACCGGCCGGTCGAGGTGGTAGACGCCCGGTGTGAGCAGCAGGTGCAGGCCCTGGTCGAGGGCCTGGTTGAGGGTGGCGGCGGAGACGCCCGGCCTGGCCACGTAGAACCGCGACAGGGGCAGCGAGCTGCCGCGCGGGGTGCCGCGGCCCCAGGTCACACCGCGTGCGTCGGTGCGCTTGGCGGGCAGGAAGACGCGGTAGCCGCCGCGGTCGACGTACAGGAACGGCTTCTCCCGGGAGACGGGCGTCGTCTCGAGCGTGGTGTAGGGCGGGCTGGGGAAGCTCTGGGCGGGGGCGCCTTCGACGCCCGAGAAGACCATGTTCCACACGCCGTTGAGCCAGCTGCCGACGGCGCTGTCCCGGGTGTACCACTGCTGCTGCGAGTAGGGGCCGACCTCGCCTTCGATCCGGCTGTCGGCGATGTAGCCGCCACTGGCCCAGCCGAAGCCGGACGGCGCGAGGTTGAGGCCTCCGTGGACGTGCATCCGGCGGAACGGGGCGGCCTGGGCGACCGCCCACCGGTTGGTGCCGCTGACCGGGACGAGCGCGAGGTTCTCCGCCGAACGCCAGAAGTTCTGCGTGGCGTTGCCGCCGAACCAGCCCGCGTCGACGGTCACGTCGCCGTTGATGGTGGTGTCGTCGGGGGAGAGGCCGAGGCCGGCGATGGAGGTGTAGAAACCGAGTTGGGCGTTGAGCCCGTGGTAGACGCCCGGCTTGAACAGCAGGGCGTAGCGTCCGGTGCCGAACTGGGCCGCCTCCTGCTGCCGGAACACCTCGTCGAGGCGGGCCTGGATGTCGGGTGTCGAAGGGTCGAAGACGAGAACGTTCGGGCCGAGGTCGCCGCCGCCCGGCAGGGCGCACGGACGCCTGCCGCGCGAGGCGGCGGCCGACGGCGTGCCGGCCGATGTCGCGGACGCCGATGTCGCGGAGGCCGGTGCCGCGGAGGCGGGCGGGGCGGCCAGTCCGGCGAGGACGGGGGCGGCCGCGGCCGTGGCGGCGGCCGTGAGCACGGCTCGGCGGCGCACGGCGGGGGTGTCCGACGGCGGCTGGGCGTGGGGCATGGCGGCTCTCCTCGGTGCGGGCCGCTCACGGGGAACGGCTGGCTAAAGGAAGTGAACGGGCATCTGCTTGAGAGCGCTCTCTCAGCGCTGAATGCTTCAACTGCCCGAACGTGCGCGTCAAGTGGTGCGACCGGAGTTGTCCGCTGCCGTGGCCCCGAAGGAGCCCTGGAGGAGCCCTGGAGGAGCCCCGAGGCCCCGGGGTGGCTCCGGGGCGGCCCCGGGGTGGTTCCGGTGTGGCGCCTGAGCGGTCCGGAGTGTGCCGGAACCCTTGACGTGCGTCGCTTCCGAGGTTTAACTCACGTCCTAAATTAAGCCCTGATGACACCGGGAGCCGACCCATGCGCACCATTCGAGCCGCGGCCACAGGAGCCGTCGTCATGTCACTCGCCCTTGCGGCCACGGCCTGCGGAGGCGGCAGCTCGACGGACGGCGGGGGATCCGACGACTCTCCGAAGACCTTGACCTACTGGGCCTCCAACCAGGGCGCGAGCATCGAGGTGGACAAGAAGGTCCTCCAGCCGGAACTCGACAAGTTCGAGAAGCGGACCGGGATCAAGGTGAAGCTGGAGGTCGTTCCCTGGTCGGACCTGCTCAACCGGATCCTCACCGCCACCACGTCCGGTCAGGGCCCGGACGTCCTCAACATCGGCAACACCTGGTCGGCCTCGCTCCAGGCCACGGGCGCGCTGCTGCCCTGGAACGACGCGAACCTCGCGAAGATCGGGGGCAAGAGCCGCTTCGTGGCCTCCGCGCTCGGCTCGACCGGCGCCCAGGGGCAGGACCCGGCCGCGGTGCCGCTGTACTCGATGGCATACGCCCTGTACTACAACAAGCAGATCTTCGCCGACGCCGGCATCGCACAACCACCGGCCACCTGGGCCGAGTTGGTGGCGGACGGCAAGAAGATCCAGGCGAAGGGCAAGCAGGTCCTGGGCGCCGAGGGCGCGAACGTCGCCGAGAACATCCACCATGTCTTCGTCTTCGCCGAGCAGCACGGCGCGGACTTCTTCACCGCCGACGGCAAGCCCGACTTCACCTCGGACGGCGTGGTCTCGGCGGTCAAGCAGTACGTCGATCTGATGGCGAAGGACAAGGTCATCCCGCAGGGCAATGCCGAGTACGCGCAGAACCAGTCCGTCAGCGACTTCGCCAAGGGGAAGACGGCGATGCTGCTGTGGCAGTCCGCGTCCGCCAACCTCGCGTCCCAGGGCATGAGCGCGGACGCGTACGGCATCGCCCCGGTGCCCGTGCAGTCCGGCTCCCCGGGCGCCGGCGCCCAGGTCAACTCGATGGTCGCGGGCATCAACCTGGCGGTATTCAAGAACACCGACAACCTCGACGGTGCGACCGAGTTCGTGAAGTTCATGACCGGCGACGAGGAACAGAAGATCCTCAACACCGCCTACAGCACCATCCCGCCCGTCGCCTCCGCCCAGTCGGACGCCGCGTTCAACTCCCCCGCGAACGCGGTCCTCAAGGACACCCTCGCCAAGAGCGCCGCCGCACTGCCCCAGGTCGCCGACGAGTCGCAGTTCGAGACGGTGGTCGGCACGGCCGTCAAGGAACTGTTCGCCGACGCCGCCGCCGGCCGCGCGGTCACCGCCGAGTCGGTGAAGGCCGAGCTCGCCGAGGCCCAGCAGCAGATGCCGGCGAAGTGAGCCCGATGACCACCACCGTCGAGGTCGTGAAACCCCCGGTACGCCCCGACGGCGGCGGGACCCGTGGACCGCGCCCCGGCCGCCTCCGCCGCGTCGGACTGCCCTACCTGTTGCTCCTGCCCGCCCTGATCCTGGAGCTCCTGGTCCACCTGGTGCCGATGGTGATCGGCATCGTGATGAGCTTCAAGGAACTCACCCAGTTCTACATCCGCGACTGGGGCACGGCCCCCTGGTCCGGCCTCGACAACTACCGCCTGTCGGTGGACTTCGACGCGCCCGTCGGCGCGGCCCTGCTCCACTCGTTCCTCGTCACCGTCGGCTTCACTCTGCTGTCGGTCGGCCTGTGCTGGCTCATCGGCACGGCGGCGGCGGTCTTCATGCAGGACGCCTTCCGCGGCCGCGGACTCCTGCGCGCGCTGTTCCTGGTGCCGTACGCGCTGCCGGTCTACGCGGCGGTGATCACCTGGGTCTTCATGTTCCAGCACGACAACGGCCTGGTGAACCACGTCCTGCACGACCAGCTGCACCTCACCGACGAGCCGTCCTTCTGGCTCATCGGGGACAACAGCTTCTACGCGCTGCTCACCGTGTCGGTGTGGAAGGGCTGGCCGTTCGCCTTCCTCATCGTGACGGCGGGCCTGCAGAACATCCCGCGCGAACTGTACGAGGCGGCCGCGCTGGACGGCGCCGGGGTGTGGCAGCAGCTCCGCCGCATCACCCTGCCGTCCCTGGGCCCGGTCAACCAGGTGCTGGTGCTGGTGCTGTTCCTGTGGACGTTCAACGACTTCAACACCCCCTACGTCCTGTTCGGCAGGGCGGCCCCGGAGGCCGCGGACCTCATCTCGGTCCACATCTACCAGGCGTCCTTCGTCACCTGGAACTTCGGCACGGGCTCGGCGATGTCGGTCCTGCTGCTGCTCTTCCTGCTGGCCGTGACGGGCGTCTATCTGGCCCTCACCTCGCGACGGAGGTCTTCCCATGCGCGGTGACTCGCCCATGGCGCCGCCGAGTTCCTTCCTCTGGTCCCGGCGGATCTTCCTCACCCTGCTCACCGGCTTCGTGCTGCTGCCGGTGTACGTGATGGTCTCCAGCTCGCTCAAGCCGCTCGCGGACGTCACGGGCGAGTTCCGCTGGCTGCCCAGCGGTCTGACCGTCCGCCCGTACATCGACATCTGGTCGACCGTCCCGCTCGCCCGGTACTTCGTCAACTCGCTGATCGTGGCGGGTGCGGCGACGGTCTGCTCGGTGGTGATCGCCGTGTTCAGCGCGTACGCGGTGAGCCGTTACGACTTCCGGGGCAAGCGGGTGTTCACGGTCACCGTCCTGTCCACGCAGATGTTCCCCGGCATCCTCTTCCTCCTCCCGCTGTTCCTGCTCTACGTCAACATCGGCGACGCCACCGGCATCGCCCTGTTCGGCTCGCGGGGCGGGCTGATCCTGACGTATCTGACGTTCTCGCTCCCCTTCTCCATCTGGATGCTGATCGGATACCTCGACTCGGTGCCGCGCGACCTCGACGAGGCAGCCCTGGTCGACGGCTGCGGGCCGCTCGGCGCGCTGTTCCGGATCGTGGTGCCGGCCGCGGTCCCCGGCATCGTCGCCGTCGCCGTCTACGCCTTCATGACCGCTTGGGGCGAGGTGCTGTTCGCCTCCGTCATGACCAACGACACCACCCGCACGCTCGCCGTCGGGCTCCAGGGTTACTCCACCCTCAACGACGTGTACTGGAACCAGATCATGGCCGCCTCGCTCGTCGTCAGCGTGCCCGTGGTCGCCGGGTTCCTGCTGCTCCAGCGCTATCTGGTCGCCGGACTGACGGCCGGCGCCGTCAAGTGACCTCCTCCGCCTCCTCCGAAGGGACCTCCGTGACCATCGACTTCGCCGCACTCCCGCACGACTTCCTGTGGGGCACCGCCACGGCGGCGTACCAGATCGAGGGAGCCGTCGCGGAGGACGGACGTGCGCCGTCGATCTGGGACACGTTCTCCCACACCCCCGGCAAGGTCGCGGGCGACGACAACGGCGACGTCGCCTGCGACCACTACCACCGCTGGCGCGAGGACATCGCGCTGATGCGGCAACTGGGGGCCGACGCCTACCGGTTGTCCGTCGCCTGGCCGCGGGTCGTGCCGGGCGGCGACGGGCCGGCCAACGCCAAGGGCCTCGCCTTCTACGACCAGGTGATCGACGGGCTGCTGGAGGCGGGCATCACCCCGTCCGTCACCCTCTACCACTGGGATCTTCCGCAGGTCCTCCAGGACCGGGGCGGCTGGCCCGAGCGGGCGACCGCCGAGCACTTCGCCGCGTACGCCTCGGTCGTGGCAGAACGCCTGGGGGACCGCGTCACCCACTGGGCCACCCTCAACGAGCCCCTGTGCTCGGCCTGGATCGGACACCTGGAGGGCACGATGGCCCCCGGCGTCAAGGACCTGACGGCGGCCGTCCGTGCCTCGTACCACCTGCTCCTCGGCCACGGCCTCGCCACACAGGCGATCCGCGCCGCCGCCCCGGGCGCCCGCGTCGGCATCGTCAACAACCTCTCCACGATCCACCCCGCCACGGACCGTCCCGCGGACGTCGCCGCCGCCCTTCGCATGGACGGCCACACCAACCGCTGGTGGCTCGACCCGGTGCACGGCCGCGGCTTCCCGGCCGACATGCGCGAGGTGTACGGCGTAGAACTCCCGGAGCACCAGGGTGACGTGGCGGTGATGGCGGCCCCGCTCGACTGGCTGGGCCTGAACTACTACTTCCCGCAGACCGTCGCCGACGACCCGACCGGCCCGGCGCCCCGTGTCCGCACGGTCCGCCGGCCCGGCGTCCCGCGCACCGGCATGGACTGGGAGGTCGACGCGAGCGGCATCGAGGACCTGCTGCTCCGTCTCACCGACGAGTACGGGGCGCGCAAGCTGTACGTCACCGAGAACGGCTCCGCGTTCCCGGACGCCGTCCGTCCCGACGGCACGGTGGACGATCCGCAACGCCAGGACTACCTGGTGAAGCACCTGGCCGCCTGCGCCTCCGCCGCCCGCAAGGGCGCCCCGCTGGCCGGCTACTTCGCCTGGTCCCTGCTCGACAACTTCGAGTGGGCGTACGGCTACGACAAGCGCTTCGGCCTCGTCCACGTCGACTACCGCACCCAGGCCCGCACCATCAAGGGCAGCGGCCACCGGTACGCGGACATCATCCGCCGCCACCGCGAGCGGGGGCGAAAGGCTGCTTGAGGCAGGACACGAAAGGCAGGAGCGGGCCTGGCAGCCCCTGGCCGGCTGCGGTCCGGCAGCGATTTCGGCCTGTCACCGCGAGCCTGTGGCCACCAGGATCGCGGTGATGGGCTCGAGCTCGGTGATCAGTTCGTCGAGTTCGGCGGGGGACAGGGCTTCGTACGGCGGGGCGGCGAGTTCGTCGGTGAGGGTTTCGATGCGTTGTCCGGCCGCGCGGCCGGCGTCGGTGAAGTGGCCTTCGGCGTCGATGAGCCCGCGTTCGCGCATGCCGTCCATGACCGCGGCCAGGCGCTCTTTCGGCAGGTGATGGATGCGTCCGAACGACTCCGGGGGGTGGATGCCCTGTTCGAGAGCGGAGAGCACGTGGGCCTCCGTGCCGCCGATGCGCGCGCCGACGAGAGCGGCGATGTGTCCGTCGCCGCGGTGCTCGCGCAGCATGGTCGCGGAATGCCACAGCCGGGCGACGGGGTCGCCGGGCACCGCAAGGGCGCGCATGCCGGCGTACATCATCCGGCCTTCGGCGGGTGCGCTCGTCGCGGCCTTGGTGGTCAGGTCCGCGGCGCGCACCAGGCCCGGGGAGTCGGCCAGTTCGTCGCCGAGGATGCGTCGCAGGGAGGCCGCGCTGCCGCGCTCCCGGGCGGCGACCGAGGCCTCGGGCGGGATCGTCGCCCAGGCGCTGGGGATGTGCCGTGCGGCTTCCCCGTCGGCGAAGTTGTAGAAGGCCGCGTGCACGACCTGGGCGGGCACCCGTCCCAGTGGTGCCGCGCGGCTGGCGAAGTAGCCGTCCCAGTAGGTGCGGTGGCCGAGTGCGGCCAGTTCCTCGTTGCACTCGTCGGCGAAGTAGGTGACCAGGCAGATCGGCTCCAGGAGCTCGAACATGCGACGGGCGATCTGAGCCGTCGGATGCGAGCGCGTCTTGTCCATCGGGTTCTCCCTCGGTCAGGTGTGCCGACTTGGACCGGCCGGCACGCCGAAACTCATCGGCGACCTGAGGGGAGCCTGACGGCGATCGCGTCGATCACCTGTCGGTGATCCGTCGACCGGCCACCCCGCATCGGCGTCCGGTCCGGGGTCCCGGCGCAGGGCCTCGGCGCAGGGCCTCGGCGTCGGGAGGGGGAGCCCGTCGACGCCGAGGCGGCAGCGGGGTCAGCAGTCCCGCAGTTCCGCGGACTGGTTGAGGACCTGCGCGCGGGTGGACGTGAAGCGGGTGTGGGCGGCGGTGCCGCGGGCGTCGGGGCGGAAGGCCGCGACGCGGTGGCAGTTCTGGAAGGCCAGGGTGATGTCGAAGTGGCGTTCCAGGCTGCCGCGGATGGCGTCGCTGGCGAGGGCGCGCAGCAGCTGGCCCCGCTCCTGCTCGGAGGCGGGCGGCGTCTGGTTGTCGGCGAACTCGGTCATTCCGGCGTGGAGTCGGGCGGACAGATCGGAGACGAGGCCGTAGGCGTAGGGGAGGGAGGTGCGGATCGTGTCCACGAAGTCCTCCTCGCGGACGGGGCCGGCTTCGGCTTCGGCGAGGAGCTCGGGGGAGACGTCGAGAGACATGGGTGTCCTGTTTCTGTGGTGGGGGGTGATCAGGGGAGGGGCCGTCAGGGGAGGAGGGCCGGGGGCGGGGTGAAGTCCGGGTCCACCTGGGCGGCCAGGTCCTGGCCGGTCGCCTCGTTCGCCCAGGAGCGGGCGTTGCGGAGGTGGAAGTGGACGGCGTGGCGGTGGAGGGCCTGCCGGTCGTTCGGGCGGGCGTCGACCGTGGCGCGCAGGACGTCCAGGGCGTGGCGGTTGGCGTCCTCCAACTCGCCCTGTGGGTCGCCGCGTTCGGCCGAGCGGACCCAGGGGGAGAGGGCGACGTGGGTGAGGAGGTCGTCGCCCACCTCCTCCTTGAGGAAGAGCAGGTCGTCCTCGCCGGTCACCTTGTTGCCGACCACGGCGAGGGGGATGTCGTACTCGCGGGCGTGGTCGCGGTACTGGCGGTAGACGGAGACGCCTCTGCGGGTGGGTTCGGCCACCAGGAACGTCATGTCGAAGCGGGCGAACAGGCCGGAGGCGAAGGCGTCGGCGCCCGCCGTCATGTCCATCACCAGGTACTCGCCGGGGCCGTCGACCAGGTGGCTCAGATAGAGCTCCGCCGCGCCCAGCTTGGAGTGGTAGCAGGCCACCCCCAGGTCGCTCTCGTCGAACGCGCCCGTCACCATCAGCGGCACGCCGCCCACCCGTCGTACGTGGCGGGTGTGCAGCTCGTCGTCGCCCAGCAGGCGAAGGAGCCGTGAACCGCGGCCCGGCGGGGTCGTCTTGACCATCGTCTCGCGGGAGGAGATCCGCGGGTTGTCGCCGCGCAGCAGGTCCTTGATGTCGTCCAGGTGCGCCGCCAGCGGCGGGGCCGTGAACGGCGGTGCGCCGGCCGTGGGGTCCAGAGCCTCGGACAGATGCTGGTTGATGTCGCCGTCCACGGCCAGCACCGGTGCGCCGGAACCCGCCAACCGGCGGGCGAACAGGGCGGACAGGGTCGTCTTGCCGCTGCCGCCCTTTCCCACGAATGCGACGCGCATCACACCACCTTGATGAAAATGAATGTCATGTGGCTAGATTTAGGGGTGCCTCATGATCTCTGTCAAGTCGACGTCCGGGCGCGGTGACGACATGATCGTCCTCGCTCCGCTTACTGCATATGATGTGCAAGTGCGTGAATACTGCATACGGCCCGCGGGCCCCGACGACCTGGACGGCGCCCGAGCCGTCATGCTGGACACCGTCTACCGGGACTTCGGCAGCGGCTACGTGCCCCGCTGGCACCGCGACATCATCGATCCCGCCGCCGCCTACCTCGCCCCCGGCCGCCACACCCTGCTGGTCGCGATCGACGGCGGCGACGGCGGCGGCTCGGGGGGCAGCGGTGAGATCGTCGCCACCGCCGCCCTCGACTCCCGCGGTCCCGCGCATCCGCCGAACCCTCGGCACGTCGCCGAGCGCTACCCCTGCGGCACCACCGCGCAGTTGCGCCGCGTCTACGTCCGCCCCGAGCACCGCAGACGCGGTCTCGCCCGCCGACTGGTCGCCGAACTGCTCGCCTTCGCGGTCGCCGACGGCGGGTACCGCTCCGTCTATCTGCACACCGACCCCGCCGTCGAAGGCGCCGAGGCGTTCTGGCGGTCGCTCGCCGCCGTCGTGCACGACGAGCGGCAGGAGGCGGACGGCGGCCAGGGCATCGTGCACTTCGACGTCCCCTTCGACGCCCTCCTCCCCGCCTGCCTCTCCCCCCGCCCCCGCCCCCGCACCCGCACCCGCACCACAGGCCGGTAACCCCATGCGCTTCGTCCGTCCCGCCCCTCTCGCCACGCTCGCCCCGCTCCGTCCTCCCCTCCCTCCCGCTCCTTCCGCCCGCCTCGCGTCCCCGCCCCGTCGCCGCCCCCGGCTCCTCGCCGCCCTGTGCCTCGCCCCGTTGCTCACCGGCTGTTTCGCCGCCTCCGGCGACGGCGGCGACGGCGAGGGGTCCGCCGCCGGGGGCGGCGCCCGGCTGCGCGTCGCCCTCGCCTTCCCGCCCGCCGAGAACCTCTCCCCGTACGGCGCCGACGCGACGATCCTCAGCCGGCTCGGCGTCACCGAGGGGCTGACCGCCCTCGACGCCAACGGGGCGGCGGCCCCCGCGCTCGCCGCGTCCTGGCGCCGCGAGAACGACCGCACCTGGCTGTTCACCCTGCGCGAGGCCGTCTTCCAGGACGGCACGCACGTCACCCCCGCTGCCGTCGCCGCGTCGCTCACCCGGGCCACCCTCGCCGAGCCGGCCCCTGCCGCTCTCACCGGCGTCACCCTCACGGCGAAGGCGGAGGGCGGCACGGGCGTGCGCGTCACGACCGCGCTGCCCGACCCCGTCCTGCCCCTGCGGCTGTCCAGCCCCTCCCTCGCCGTCCTCTCCCCGAAGGCGTACGCGAAGAAGGGCGCCGTCGACCCCGCCGGCACCGCCACCGGCCCCTTCGAACTCACCGACGTGAACGGGGCCGCAGCCGCGGTCCTCGACCGCTTCGACGACTACTGGGGCGGCCGCGCCCAGGCCTCGGGCATCGACGTGCGGTTCGTCGCCGACGGCGGCGCCCGCGCCAACGCCCTGCGCACCGGCCAGGTCGACGTCGCCGAGGCGATACCCGTGGCGCAGGCCGCCGGCCTCGACGCGGACACCCGACGCGAGACCGCCACGACCCGCACCACCAGCCTGCACCTCAACACCAGGTCGGGCGTCTTCAGGAACCCGGCCCTGCGCGCCGCCGCCCGGGCGGCCGTCGACACCTCCGCCCTCGCCGAGGGCGTCTACGAAGGACACGCCGACGCCGGCGCCGGCATCTACGGCCCCGCCGTCACCTGGGCCGCGAGCAAGCGCGTCCAGCCCATCGGACGAGCGAGGGCCGCCGCCCCCGGCGGCGCCTCCGTCACCCTCGCCACGTATGACAACCGGCCCGAACTCCCGGAAGTCGCACAGGTGTTGAAGCAGCAGCTGGAGAAGGCCGGCTTCACGGTGAAACTGGAGGTGCGCGAGTACTCACGGCTGGAGACCGACGCGCTCGCCGGGAAGTTCGACGCCGTCGTCGGGGCCCGCAACAGCCTCCTGGACACCGGCGACCCGGTGTCATTGCCGGCGAGCGACTTCACCTGCGCCGGCGGCTACAACCTCTCCCTGCTCTGCGACAAGCGGGTCGACCGGGCCGTCGCCGCGGCACAGGCGGTCGAAGGACCCGGCGAACGGCAGGACGCCGCCATGGCCGCCGAGGCCGCGGTGCTCGGCACCGACGCCGTCGTCCCGCTCGTCCACCAGCGTGTCGTCACCGGCGTCGACGACGACGTCAGCGGGGTGCTCCTCGACCCCTACGAGCGCACCCTCGTCGGCGCCGGGACCCGGCGCTGACGGCATGAGAAGCAAGGCGGGCACGCTGCTCTGGCGTGCCGTACTGGCCGCGTTGCTGGTGTGCGGGACCGGGCTGCTGCCGTGGATCTCGCACACCGACCCGGCGCTCACCGTGCTCAAGGCGCAGTCCACCGACCGTGACGCCACCCCGCAGGCGCTCGCCGACGTCCGCGCCCGACTCGGCCTGGACGAGGGCCCGCTGCACCTGCTCGGGCAGTGGCTGGCGGGCCTGCCGCGCGGCGACGCCGGCCGGTCCTGGATCTCCGGCGCCGAGGTGATGCCCGACGTCCTCGCCGCCCTGGGCGCGTCCCTGCTGCTGGTGACGGCGGCCCTGGCCGTCGCGCTGGTCACCGCCGCCGGCGTGTGTGCCCGCACCCTGCGCCTCGGCGCGCGACGGCTCCTCGACGGCCGGCCCGCCGGCGGCTCCGGCTCCGCCGTGCTCGCCGCGCTGCCGGAGTTCCTCGTCGCCTCCGTCCTCGCCACGGTGGTCGGCGTGCAACTGGGCTGGCTGCCCGCCCTCGGCTGGTACGGCCCGCAGTGGACCGTGCTGCCCGCGCTCGCCCTCGGCCTGCCCGCCGGCGCCGTCCTCGGCCGGCTCCTCGACGACCGGCTGCCCGCCGCCTTCGCCGAGCCCTGGGCGCTCGCCGCGGCCGCCCGCGGGCTGCCCGGTCCGAGCGTCGCCCGCAAGGCGCTGCGCCGCTGCGTGCCCGCGCTGCTGCCCAGTCTGGGGCTGTTCCTGGTCGGACTGACCGGCGGATCCGTCGCCGTGGAGCAGATCTTCGACATCCCCGGCCTCGGCCGCACCACCCTCCAGGCGGCGATCGCCCAGGACCTCCCCGTCCTCCAGGCGGGCGTCCTCGTGCTCGTCGCGCTCGCGGCCGTCACCACCGCCGTGGTCCGGCTCGCCGCCCGTCGGCTCATCGGGCCCGCCCTGCGCGACGGGGCCCTGCACGCCCTGCACCGGCCGGCACCGCCCGCCCGCCGTCTCCCGCCGCTCGCCCTCGGCGTCGCACTGCTCGCCGTCGTCCTGGCCGGCCTGCCCCGCGACCCGCTCGCCCTCGACACCGACGCCCGCCTCCAAGCCCCCTCCGCGGCGCACCCGTTCGGCGCCGACGCACTGGGTCGCGACCTCCTCGCCCGGGTGGCGCACGGCGCCCTCGACACCCTCACGCTCGCCCTCGCGGTCAGCGCGATCGCACTGACCGCCGGCCTCCTGCTCGGACTGCTGCCCCGGCTGTCCGGGCCGCTCGTCGACACGGTGAACGCCGTCCCGCCCGTCCTCGCCGCGCTCCTGGTCGCCGCCGTCCGGGGCGGCGGAGGCTGGACGCCCGTCCTCGCCGTGGCCGTCGTCGCCTGGGCGCCGCTCGCCGCGCACACGTCCGCCCTGCTGCGCGAGGAGCGGGCGACCCTCCACCTCGCCGCCACCCGGGCCCTCGGCGCCGGACCCTGGCGACTGCTCACCGGCGAACTCCTGCCCGCCGTCCTGCCGCCGGTCGCCCGCCACGCCCTCCTGCGGCTGCCCGGCATCGCGCTCGCCCTGGCCTCCCTCGGCTTCCTCGGCCTCGGCGCGCAGCCGCCCTCCCCCGAGTGGGGCCTGCTGCTCGCCGAGAACCAGCCCTACGCCGAACGCGCCCCGTGGGCCGTCCTCGCCCCCGCCGCCGTCCTCGCCCTGCTGGGCGCCCTGGCGGTGACGGCGGCCGGGCTCCGGCGACGCCCGGGGCGACGCCGTGCCGTGGACGCCGACTGCGGCGCAGGCTCCGGCGAACGTCTGTCCGCACAGCCTGAGCCGGTGAGCGCGGGATGACGGAGGTGCGACTCGGAGCGCGGCGTGGGGCGCGGGTCGGTCCCCGACTGCCTTCTCTGCTGCGGCTTCTGATTGCCACTCAGTTCGCTTTCAACATCGGATTCTTCGCGGTCCTGCCCTTTCTCGCCGAGCATCTGGGCGACGCGGTGGGCATGGCCGGCTGGCTGGTCGGGTTCGTGCTGGGCCTGCGGACCTTCAGCCAGCAGGGGCTGTTCGTGATCGGCGGGGCGCTCGCCGACCGCCACGGAGTACGGCCCGTCGTCCTCGCCGGGTGCGCGCTGCGCGTCGCCGGCTTCGCCTGGCTCGGTTACGCGGAGCGGACCTGGACGGTCGTCGCGGCGGTGTTCCTCACCGGGTTCGCGGCCGCGCTGTTCTCGCCTGCCGTCGAGTCCGAGGCGGCGCGGCAGGCCGTCCTGCACGAGGAGGCCGGCGGCGGCCCGCGGACCCGGGTGCTGGCCCTGTTCACGGTCGCCGGACAGGCCGGGGCGTTCCTCGGGCCGCTGCTCGGCGCGCTGCTCATCGAGGTCGACTTCCGCTCGGTGTGCCTGGCCGGCGCCGGGGTCTTCGTGCTCGTCCTCGCCGCTCACGCCCGGCTGCTGCCGCGCCACCTCCCCGGACGCCCCCGCGTTCGCCTGCGCGGCGGTACGGGACCGCTCCTGCGCAACCGCCGCTTCCTCGCCCTGTGCTGCGCCTACGGCGCCTACCTCCTCGCCTACAACCAGCTCTACCTCGCCCTGCCCGCCGAGGTGGAGCGGGCCGCCGGTTCGCAGGCGCCGCTGGCCTGGCTGTTCGCGCTGTCCTCGCTGCTGGTGGTGACCGCCCAGCTGCCGGTCACCCGGTGGGCGGGGGAGCGGACCGGCCCGCGCCGCTCGATGGCCGCCGGACTCGCGCTGATCGCTGCCGGGTTCGCCGTCGTGGCGGCCGCCCTGCCCGCCGGCCGGACCGGAACGGCCGGGCTGCTGCCCGCGGCCGGGTTCGTCGTGCTGCTCACCCTCGGTCAGATGCTCGTCGCGCCCGCCGCCAGGGCCTGGGTGCCCGACCTCGCCGAGGAGGGCCGGCTCGGTCTGTACACCGGGGCGCTGTCCTCGGTCTCCGGGCTGATCGTGCTGCTCGGCAGCGCCGTCACCGGCGCCCTCCTCGACACCGGACTGCCCCCGGCCGTCCCCTGGCTGGTGCTCGCCGCGGTGCCGGCCGCGGCGGTCGTGCTGTTGCCGCGCCGCGGGTGAACGCGCGGGCGGCGGGTGAACGCGCAGGCCGTGCCCGACGTACCAGGTGGACGTGGCAGGATCCCCACGATGAGTGCGTCCCCGGCCGTCCGGAGTCTGCGCGCCGCGGTGTTCGCCGCGGTGTGCGTCCTGCTGGCCGCCGCCGGACACGGACTCGCCACCGGCAGCCCGCCCCCGCCGTGGGCGGACGGAGCCGGCTTCCTGGCGGTCTTCGCGGCCGGATGGCTGCTCGGCGCCCGCGAGCGCTCGCTGCCCGGGATCGGCGCGGCGGTGCTCGCCACGCAGGCCGGCCTGCACGTCGCCTTCGACGCCGCCCACTCCCGGGCGGCCGCGCGCACCATGCCGGCGATGCCGATGACGCCCGCGCAGGGCATGCACCTGCACGCCCAGGCGACGGCTGTGACCCCGCACGCCACGGCGGCCCACGTCCTCGCCGCGCTGGCCGCCTCCTGGTGGCTGCGGCGCGGGGAGGCCGCCCTGTGGTCGCTGCTGCGCCGTGCGGTGGCGTTCCTGCCGGGCCTCGCCGCCTGGTGGCGGGGCACCCCCGTCCCGCCGCCCGTGCCCTCGATCCGGGCCGCCGCCGCCCCGGCTCCCGTCCCCGCGCGGCAATTGCTGCTCCGCCACGCGGTGAGCCGTCGCGGTCCGCCCGCTCCGATCCCGTACGCGACCTGACCCCGAGCCGGCCCGAGCCGGACCCACACCCTTCCTGTACGGAGATCACCCACCCATGTCCTCGACACCCATGTCCTCGACACCCATGTGCCCTGCAGCCGTGTCCCCTGCGCCCACGTCCTCGACACGGCCCGCCCTGCGTCGCGCCGGTCTCGGCGCCGTGCTCGCCGCCGCCGCGGTCCTCGCCGCCGCAGGCGCCGCCTCCGCGCACGTCACCGTGCACCCCGAGAGCTACGCCAAGGGCGCCGACGACGGCGTGCTCAGCTTCCGGGTCCCCAACGAGGAGGACACCGCGAGCACCACCGAGGTGCAGGTCTTCCTGCCCACCGACCACCCCGTGCTCGGCGTGCTGGTCCACCCGCAGGACGGCTGGACCGCGAAGGTGACCACCACCAAGCTCAAGACCCCCGTGAAGACCGACGACGGCACGATCACCGAGGCCGCCTCCGAGATCACCTGGACCGGCGGGAAGATCGGCGCCGGCCAGTACGAGGACTTCGACGTCGCCTTCGGGCAGCTCCCCGACGACACCGGCCGGCTGACCTTCAAGACCCTGCAGACCTACTCCGACGGCAAGACCGTCCGCTGGATCGAGGAGGCCGCGGCGGGAGCGGACGAGCCGGAGAACCCGGCGCCGGTGCTCGAACTCACGCCCGCGGCGGGCGACGGCGCGTCCGGCGCCCCCTCCGCCCCCGCGAAGAACCCGGGCGGCGCGGCGGCCGCGGTCGGCGGCCCGGCGCAGGCCGCCGAC
>NZ_JBMNDR010000134.1:0-15992 GCF_052543235.1 Streptomyces sp. SAS_272
CCCCCCCCCCCCCCCCCCCCCCCCCCCCCCCCCCCCGAGGCGCAGCCCTCTCACGCGACGCCGGCTCAGGGCCGTCCGGGACCGTAGGGGGCAGCGGGAGCAGCGGCCAGCCTGCCGTGAGCCGTCGCGCCCGGCACGGGGTTACTGTCTGTCGAGTGAACGCAGACGACGCGAACCGGCGGTGGGCACGGTCCATGCCCGAGGCCTACGACCGGCACCTCGTGCCGGTCTTCTTCCGCCCGTTCGCCGCCGACCTGGCAGCCAGGGCAGCCGCGCTGCGACCCCGAACGGTCCTGGAGCTCGCCGCGGGGACCGGGGCGTTGACCTCGGCCCTGCTCACCGCTGCGCCCACGGCCTCGGTGGTGGCCAGCGACCTCAACGAAGCGATGGTCGCCGCCGGGTCGGCACGCGAGCCGCGTGCCGTCTGGCAGCAGGCGGACGCCCAGGAACTGCCCTTCGAGGACGGCGGCTTCGACCTCGTCGTGTGCCAGTTCGGGGTGATGTTCTTTCCCGACCGACCTGCCGCCTACGCGGAGGTGCGCAGGGTCCTGGCTCCGCGAGGGCGGTTCTTGTTCAACAGCTGGGGCCCGCTGGCCACGCACGGGTTCGCGGCGGCCTTCCAGGACGCCCTGGAGGAGACCATGCCCGGCAGAGCGCCCGTGTTCCTCGAAGACGTGCCCCACGGTTACACGGATCCGGCGCTGGTCGCCTCGGACCTCGCGGCCGCCGGGCTGATTCTGGGGGCCGCCGACGAGGTCACGCTGGACGGGGTCGCGGCGTCGGCCGCCTCCGTGGCCACCGGGTTCCTCACCGGCACACCGGTCAGCGCCGCTCTGGAGGCCTGGGACGACGCGCAGTCGATCAGTGCTTCGGTCACGCAGAGGATGACGGACCGGCTCGGCACCGGTCCTGTGACGGCGGCGATGACCGCGACGGTCTACACCGCTCACCCTCAGGAGTGACGCTCTCCGACCGGTCGACACGGCGCTCACCGCCGCCGTTCACCGGATGCCGTCCGGCGTGCCGCGTCTCGCACCGGTAGGGCCGGTACGGACTGGTCAGCCGGTGTTCCGCTCGGCCTTGACCAGCAGGTACTCCCACTCCATCGTCCCGTTCGCGAGATGCCGGGCGGCGAGTTCCGTGAGCGCCGCGTCGAGGGCGGACACCTTGTCGGGGTCGTCGGCGACGGCACGGTACACCGCGAGCGTCGGGCCGTAGCAGGACTTGAAGAACTCCCGGAACTCCTCGGGCCGGGCGAACCGGTCGACGCGCAGCCGCCGGCGATCCGCGTCGAGGGCACTCACCCGGTCGCCGAACAGAGACCGCACGTGATCCTCGTCTCCCCACAGCGGTGGCGGCTGCGCTCCGGGCGGAGGCGGGGGCGCGTACGGGCGCATGGCGGCGAACATCTGCCCGATGAACCCTTCCGGGGTCCAGTTGACCAGACCGATGCTGCCGCCCGGCCGGCACACGCGGACCAGTTCGTCGGCCGCCCGCTGGTGGTGCGGAGCGAACATGACACCGACGCACGAGACCACCGTGTCGAATTCGGCGTCCGCGAACGGCAGCGCCTCGGCGTCGCCCTCGCGCCACTCCAGTCGCGCGCCGCGCTCTGCGGCGAGTTGCCGTCCGGCCTCCAGCAGTTCCGGTGTCAGGTCCACGGCCACCACGTCGGCTCCCGCGAGAGCGGCCGGGATGGCGGCGTTCCCCGAACCGGCCGCGACGTCGAGCACGTGCGTGCCGGGCTGCACGCCGCTTCCCCGTACGAGCTCCGGCCCGAGGTCGGGGATCACGTCCGTGGCCACGAGGGGGTAGTCGCCCAGCGCCCACATGGCCCGGTGCTTCGCCTTCAGCGCTTGGTCCGCACGGATCGCTTCGCTCGCCTCGGTCATGACGGATCCCTCCGCAGCCGCACCGTGTGCGTACGGTGCCGGGCGGTGGCCGCCGTCTCGGACCGGCGCGCCCGCGTCTCACCGCCTCGGCGCCTCCTACGACTGTCTCACGGTTCGGGCGTCGGTGCCGGGCCTTGCACGAGGCTGAGAGCAGCCGACCGTCGGCCGCTCTGCGGGGCCCCAGTCACCGTCAAGCGCGCGGTCGCGGCATCGACGGACACGGCGCCGTCGGTGCACAGGGGCTTGGCCGCCCGGGCGGTTCAGCGCACGTAGGAGTCACAGAGTGTGGCCGCGCCGGCTGCTGCCGGTGCCTGGCGGGCCCAGCCGCACACGGTGCGCAGGTCGTAGGTGGACGCCGGGCGGGCGGTGCGCGGCCGCGTCGGCCGGTGGCCGGGCACGGTGCGGGCGGTGTCACGATGACGGGTGCGCGGCACCGAGGGCCGGGTCGGCGCGGAGCGCACGGCCCCGTGCGGCCGCTGCGCCTGCGGGACGTCGCGGGAGCGCTCGCGCCCGGCGGCGTCCGAGGGATGCCGCTGTGCGGCACGGCGGTTCGTGGGCCGCTTCGCCGTCCTGTGGACGGGGGCGGTGGCGACGAGGGCGGTACGGGCGGCGGCCTGGGTCGCCGACGGCGGCGGGGACGGCGTGAGCGCGGCGGCCGCGGCGGCACGCGGGACGGGCGGCGGGGCGTCGGAGGGGACGGAGACGCAACCTCCGGCGAGCAGGACGCAGGCCAGGACGACGGCGAGGGAGAGCGGGCGGCGCATGTTCAAAGGATGGCGACGTCGGGCACAGCGGTGGGGCCGTCTCGCCGATGATCACCGGCACGGGTGACACCACGGCCCGCGCAGGCGCCCTCAGGCTGACAGGGCCGGATGGCGCCTTCTCGCCCGCACCTGGCCCACCGGCCTTGAGCGGGCCGGCTCGCGGGGTTACGACGACAGGAAGGCCACCCGAGGCAGCACCCCGCCCGGGCACCGCTCCACCTCGCATGGCAACGAACTGACGCCCTCTCCGCCAGGCACCACGACGGCGCCTCTCACCAAGGGCGCCCGCGCGCTTCGGTGCGGGATCGTTAGCCTGTTCGCCGACTTCTGACGGCTCCTCCGTCATTCGACCCGCGCATCCCTGACCTGCGTGAATACCCGCGCCCTGACCATCGGTACGCCCGTCCGAGCGAGGCCCGTGTCGATCCGTCACGTTGCGGAGGTGACACAGCGTCGGTTGTCTCGACGGTGGTGCGCATACTTCGGGCGCCGTGCAACAGACCGGACGCTGCTTCGCTGAAGGGGTTCTTGTGGGCAATACACGTGTGGGCATCGGCATCGGCCTGATGGCCGGCATTCTGGCTCTTCAGGTTCCGGTCGCCGCTGCCGCCGGAGACTCAGGTCTCGACATCCGCTCGCGGCAGACCGCCGACGGCTCCACCGTCACCGTGAGCACCACCGCATGCGGTCCGGACGTGACCTACGGCAAGGGCGAGTCCGAGACCGCCGGGGCGTTCCACCTCTTCGGAGGCGAGACCAAGGGTGTTCTCACCGGTGAGTTCACGGTGCCGGAAGGCACGTCGACCGACACCGTCATCGTCAAGTGTCCGCCACGGATCATGATCACCGACTCGTATCAGCTCCCTGCGCACCGGCCTGACGGCGCCGTCGAGGCCGGCTTCGGAGACACCGGGCAGGGAGCCTCACAACTCGCCCTGGGCGCGGCGCTGGTCGGCGCGGCCGCCGCCGGGGTGCTGGTGCGCAGGCGTCACCGCGCGACCCCGAAAGGCGACTGACCGTCTGCTCCCCGGCGGCTCCCTCGCTGCCTGCGGCGGCTTCCGGAGCCTGCCCGGTCCCGGGAGCCGCCGGGAGCCCGTTGCCTCCCTCGCCCCCTCTCCCCCGCTGCGAGGAAAGAACCCACCGCGATGGCTCCCAGGCAGACCGGCGACGCTTCCTCTCCCCCGTCGTCCTCCTCGTTCATCCCTTCGGGCAGGCTCCTGGCCTGGACACTCGTGGCAGGGGCCTTGCTGGTGGCCGGCGCGGTGCACGAGGGGCAGCCACCGCAGCCTTCGGCAGGCCAGGCGTTCTCGCAACGGCCCGGAGCCACGGTCCACCGCACCGCCGCACCGGCGGCGGACCCCGCCGTGACCCCGCTCCCGCCCGCGGACCCGCTCTGGCTCCGGATCCCCGCCGTGAACGTGAGCGCCCCTGTCACCAAGCTGCACCTCGACTCGTCGGGGGCGCTCGAACCCCCGCCCGCCGACCCTCCCCACCGCGCCGGCTGGTACAGCGAGGGCACGGCGCCGGGATCCCCCGGGACAGCCGTCACCACGGGCCATGTGGACCTGCCCGGCGGCGCCCCGGGCGTCTTCTACGAGCTCGGCGCGCTGACCAAGGGCGACACCGTCGAGATCGACCGGGCCGACCGGCGGACAGCCGTGTTCACCGTCGACGCTCTCGAGGTCTACGACAAGAAGCGCTTCCCGAGCGAGAAGGTGTACGGGGGCTCCGAGCGGGCCGAACTGCGGGTCATCACCTGCGGAGGCGGCTACTCCAGGGACACCGGATACCAGGGCAACCTCGTGGTCTACGCGACGCTCATCGCGGTGAGGTGAGGTCGTCGCACCGCCGTGCGAACGTGCCGTGCGAACGACCCGCCCCCGCTCATGACGGTCAGACCCCTGCGAACGGCACTGTCAGCAGCACCAGCCCCATCGCCGCCTAGACGATGACCTCGTACGCCCAACGCACCTCCGGCCGGCCCTCGCCCTGTTTCGTCATGGCGCCTGCCTCCTGGAGCGCCCGCAGACCGTCCATGTGTCCGCCGGACCTCGGCCGCAGGCGTCCGGCCTCCGCGCTCGGCGCGTCGGGCCGTCCCGCGGCGCACGGCCCGCGCCGGTTCAAGGGCCGGCCACCCGCGCCCAGCGAGGACCCGACCGTCGTCGTCTGCTCGTGACCCGCCCGCCTGACGCCCCGCACGGAGACCGGGAGCGCCCGCAGCCGGTACTTCGCGCATGTGGGAATGGACGCGGCGCCCGGGAGGTTTCTCAGGACGGCGGCCGGACCGATGCCGACGCACGTCGGTCCAGGTCACGGAGGGACCTGCGTCGCGTTTCGCGCTGGACCGCCTTCCCAAGCGTGGCGAGTGTGCAGGGGGCCACTCAGCGGCCGCCGCAGACTCCGACCGAAGCCTTACTCACACAGGAGATGTTTCATGACGGACCGGCCCTTGACGCTCATGGCCGTACACGCGCACCCCGACGACGAGGCCACGGGAACCGGGGGCGTCCTGGCACGGTACGCGGCGGAGGGCATGCGCACCGTTCTCGTGACGTGTACCGACGGCGGCTGCGGTGACGGACCAGGAGGTGTCAAGCCGGGCGACCCCGGGCACGACCCGGCGGCCGTCGCCTTGATGCGGCGTGCAGAACTCGAGGCGAGCTGCGAGGTCCTGAAGATCAGTCACCTGGAGACGCTGGACTACACCGACTCCGGGATGATGGGCTGGCCGACCAACGATGCCCCCGGCTCGTTCTGGCGGACGCCCGTGGAGGAGGGAGCCGCCCGGCTCGCGGAACTTCTGCGGCGCTACCAGCCCGACGTGGTCGTCACCTACGACGAGAACGGCTTCTACGGTCACCCCGACCACATCCAGGCCAACCGCATCACGATGGCGGCGCTGGCGATGACCGAGCCGACACCGAAGGTGTACTGGACGACGGCGCCCCGCTCGATGATGCAGCGGTTCGGGGAGGTCATGCGCGAGTTCGGAGGGGACCAGCAGGAGCCGGATCCCGCCGAGACCGCCGCGATGGCCGAGATCGGACTCCCCGACGAGGAGATCACCACCTGGGTGGACACCTCCGCGTTCGGAGGCCAGAAGTACGATGCCCTGGCCGCACACGCGAGCCAGGGCGAGAACATCTTCTTCCTCAGGATGGGCAAGGAGAAGTTCACCGAGCTGATGGGCGTCGAGACCTTCGTGCGTGTCCAGGACACCACCGGCGCGGCCTCGCCCGAGAGTGATCTCTTCGCCGGACTGCGCTGACCCACCGGCCCGCCAAATGCCCTCGCGGACGGTCCAGGCCGCCGCGGCGCCTGATCCGGGCCGGCGCTGCGGTGCCCCGACAGCGCCGGCCCGGGGTGGTGCCCGGCGCCGTGGGTGCGACGGCGTCAGAGGCCCGCCGCACCCACGGCGTCACCGTGGGTGCGCGCGGTCGCCCGGCGCCGGACGGCCGGGGAACACGCCCTGCCCGTCCTGGTCAGGCGAGGTCGGTCAGGTCCTCGGCGAACACCTGCGACAGAGGCTGCGGTCCCACGTACTGCTGGCAGTTGCACCGGCCGGCCTCGTAGCGCAGCGGCTTCTTGTTCTCGTCCCAGGCGGTGGGCAATTCGACGCGTTCGTGGCACTGGCCGCGCTTGTCGTGCTTGGCGAGATGGTGCGTGCATCCGCACACCGGCTCCGGCGGCTTGTGCGCCGCTTCGACCGCCAGCCGTTCCTGCTTCGCCGCTTCCAGCAGCTGCAACTTGCGCTCATGCCGATTGCGCAGTGCGGTACGGACGTTCTCGGCGGCCCAGGCGAAGCCGCCCGTCCAGAAGATGATGAGAACCCACCAGAACCATTCCATCAGCTGCCCCTTCCCCCTGTCCTGCTCCGGGGCCAGCATAGAGGGCCGGTTCGAGGCACAGGTTGCTTGCTGCGCGGGAATCCGGGGCCGGCTCTCAGCAGACGAAGTTGCGGTGGTCGGTGCTCGTGCTCAACCGGCAACTGCCGTCCAGACGGTCCCCGTCGCGGTCACGGAAGGTGAGATTCCAGGTGGCGCCGTCGTAGCGGAGGTCCCCGTACCCGAAGATCCCCGGGCCTCCCGGGGCCAGCAGCTTGGTCACCGACTGGTGCACCTGCTCCGCCGGTGTACCGATGGACTGCAGCTCGACGTTGCCGTCGACCGGGCCGTTGTCCAGGGGTCCGCCCGAGGAACCCAGGGTCAGCTGGGGCGGGCGGGTGCTGTCGAAGTCGAGCTTCTGGGCGAGGTGGAAGTGCCCTGACAGCACCATGCGCACCTTGGTCTGCAGGCGGTGGAGTTGGCTGTCGGCGACGGCCCCGTCGAGGACGTGTGTCGCCCAGGTGACCGCCCCAGGGGTCTGCCCGGCCGCTTTCACCATCCACAGTGGCTTGTGCGTGACCACGATGACGTCGCCGGGCGCCTGCGCCGCCGCCTGGTTGACGGCGTCGAACTGCGCAGCGTAGGTCGCCTGGTTCGCCCTGCTCCCGTCGTCGTCGCGGTCGGCGAGCGAGGAGTCCACGGAGGCGAGGGTCAGGGTGCCCGCCCGGATCACCGCGGGCTGACCGAGCAGGCTGCAGGTGCCGTTGGAGCGCAGTTCGTCGGCGAGGTAGCGGAACCACGCGCCGCCCGCGCCGCCCTTCTGACTGGCGTTGCAGTCCTCGTGGTTGCCGCGGGCCAGCACGACGGGAGCCGTCGCCAGCAGCCGTTCCGCCGGCCTGAAGAAGTCGGCCACCACACAGGCCCAGGCGGCCCTGTCGGCGAGGGTCGTGCAACCCGGGTTCTGCGGCTTGTCGTTGGCCCTGCCGGGGTTCTCGCGGTACAGGTAGTCACCCACGTGGATCACCAGATCCGGCCGGGTCCGGGCGGCGACGCTGTTCGCGACGCGCTGGAACGGCCAGCCGTTCGCGCAGTCCTGTGCGGGATCGCCTGCCGGAACGGGAAGCTCGCAGCCGGTGTCGCCGATCACGCCGATCCTCGCGGGGCGCGTGGCCGTGGTCCAGTTCGGCAGAGGCAGCCGACCGTTCGAAGGATGCAGGGCCGCCGCACGCACCGTGGCCGGCGCCAGCATCGCGTCGGACGCCGTCAGGCGCACCTGGGCCTCGCAGACGGTCGTCGGGAACTGCGACCCCATGGGTGTGCTCACCCGGCGCAGAGGATCCGTGCGCCGGCTTCCCCCGTAGGTGTAGACGACGCTGGGGCAGGTGCCGCTGGAGTCCGTGGACACGTAGCGGACATGGGTGCCGTCGCTGGTCAGCTGGGTCCAGGCCCAGGCCTCACCGTTCAGCGCGGAACCCGGCGGCGCAGTGGTCGGCCCCGGCGGCGGCGCGTTCCCGTACCCGGGCGGGTCCGTCGGGCGCGACGGCGCCGCGTCGCCGTATCCGGGTGGGGGCTCCGGAGCCGTCGCGCCGGCCGGGACCGCCGCCGCCAGCACAGCCGCCACGGCGAGACCGACGATGCGATGTCTCACGCTCACGTACCTCCGTCCGGGTGCCCGGAAACCGGCAGGCGTCATCGCCTGATGGGCACACATCCGACATCGTCGGCGCCGCTGCGGGAACGGCGCGCGACGACGACGGCGAACGGCCTACACGGCCGAAACCTGCGAGGGCGGGTGGGAAGCAAGCAGCCGGAACCCGTTCTCCCGTCGGTCAGGGCTCGGGGCGGGCGTCGACGAGTTCGGGTTCCAGTCCCTCGGTCACCTCGGTGCGTGCCCGGCCCGCATCGGCGCGCCAGGCCTCGAAGGCCCACGCGGTGAGGGCGACGACGGCCAGACCCAGCAGCCAGCCGCCGACCACGTCGCTGAACCAGTGCACACCGAGCGCGACGCGGGTGAAGCCGACGCCCAGCACGGACGCCACCGCGACGCACCAGCACAGAGGCCTCCAGGCCCGCGGCACCAGGGGCAGCAGGACCAGCAGCAGGACGGCGAACGACGTGGTGGCGGTCATGGCGTGACCGGACGGGAAGGAGAATCCCGGCGCGTGCGCCACCGGATCCTCGAGGGAGGGCCGGGCCCGCTCGACGACCGTCTTGACGACGAGGCCGATGACTCCGCCCGCCACCGCCGTCACGGCGGACCATGCGGCCAGCCGCCAGGCCCTGCGGTACAGCAGCCACACCGTCAGGAGCGCGACGATCGTCCGCAGCACGGCGGGGTCCCACACCCAGTCGGAGAGGAAGCGCAGGGTCCGGGTCCACGCCGGATGGGTCACGGCCGTCCGGTGAAGTCGCTCGGCGGCGCTCACGTCCACCCGGCGCAACGGCGTCCACCGGCCCTCGACGAGGATCAGCAGCAGCGCGAAGGGCACCGCGGCGACGGCGGCCACGACGGCCGCCCCGAGGAGCCGGACACCGAATCTGCGGTCGGCCGCCCGGCGACGGTCTCGAAGGTGCAGGACCGCGGCTCGCACAGCCATTCAGACTCCAGGATCGGGTTCGACGGGGTCGGACCGCAGGGCGCGCGCGGCCTCCAGCTGCGCGGCGAACGCCAGCCCGAGGAAGAGGGCGATGGAGGTCAGGTAGGCCCACAGCAGCAGGGACATGAAAGCGCTGAGCGGGCCGTAGACCGTGTCGAAGGAGCCGCTGATGCCGAGGTACAGGCTCAGCAGCCAGGTGAGCGTCGTCCACAGCACCAGGTAGACGGCGGCGCCGAAGGCCAGCCAGGTGTATCCGGGCTGTCTGCGGCGGGGCGCCCGTCGGAAGATCACGCTGGCGGAGATGAGCGCGAGCAGCAGTCCGAAAGGCCAGCGCAGTATCTGCCAGGCGGCATGGGCGCCTCCGTCGAGCCGGTAGACGGTCACCGCCGCGGAGGCGAGGTCGCCGCCGGCCACCATCACGACGAAGCCGAGTCCGAGGGGCAGTCCGGCGGTGACGGACATCACCAGGCCGCGCAGGTACTTCTGGCCGAAGGGCCGGTCGCGTTCGTTGCCGTAGATACGGTTGGCTCCGCGCTCGATCTGGCACATCGCGGTGGTGGTGTTGACCAGGGAGAAGAGCAGACCGAACCACAGCGCGATCTGCGCGCCGTCGCCCGCCGTGCGGCGGCTGCGGCTCAGCGCGTCGTCGACCACTTCGGCGCTGGGCCCCTCGGCGATCCGGTGGATCGTCAGCTCGGCGATC
Organism: Streptomyces sp. SAS_272; assembly: GCF_052543235.1. Lineage (NCBI taxonomy): Bacteria > Bacillati > Actinomycetota > Actinomycetes > Kitasatosporales > Streptomycetaceae > Streptomyces > Streptomyces sp. SAS_272. The sequence goes on from NZ_JBMNDR010000134.1 coordinate 9,781, forward strand.
CGGCCGATGTTCTCGGTGTGCAGCGTCGTGGAGAGACCGACGAACGCGATGGCCAGCGGGATCACCGACAGGACGGTCTGCAGGGCGAGCGCGCGGGAGTGGGTGAAGCCGTCGGCGTACCGGAAACGCACGAAGGAGTCGCGCAGCAGGGCCCAGCGGCCGTAGCGGCGCAACGCCGCCAGCGCTTCGTCGGCGGACAGTTCGTCGCCCCTCATGTCGCGGGTCTCGGGAACCTTGGTCGCGGTACCCACGTCACCGACCCCCGGCGGGCAGGAGCACGGTCAGCGCGCCCGGCCTGACCTCGGCGGTGAGCCGCCGGCCTTGCGTCACCGGATCTCCGTCGAGCTCTCGGGACTGCGCGGAGTCGAAGGTCAGTTCGGCCCGCCGGAAGGTGAAGAACTCCACCGGTGTGCCGCTGCCGTCGCCGGCCTCCGCCGAGGCGGTGTCCGCGGGCGCCTGCCGGGCCCCCTTCGCACCGCCGCGCACCAGCGTCGTCAGTGCGCGCGTCCAGCCGGCCACGCCACGCGGGTCGAGGAGCAACAGGTCGAGGAGACCGTCGTCGGGGCGGGCGGCGGGCAGGAGCGTCGTCCCGCCCTGCACGGTGCCGACGTTGCCTACGAGCACCATGCGGGCCGTGCGGCGCAGGGCGGGCGCGTCGTCGAGCCGGAGGGTCAGGCGCATCCGCGGGGTGCGCAGGGCGCCGACGCCGGCCAGCACATAGGCGGGCCAGCCCAGGACGGACTTGGCCCGATCGTCGGTGCGCTCCATGATCGCCGCGTCGAGACCCGCCCCGGACATGGCGGCGAAGTGGGTGGCGGGGAGGGCGTCGCCCTCGATGCGGCCGAGGTCGAGGCGGTGCGGCGTGCCGCGCAGTGCGGCGTCGAGCGCGTCGGTGGGAGTCAGGGGCAGTCCGAGGTTGCGGGCCAGCAGATTGCCGGTGCCGCAGGGCACGACGGCGAGCGGTACCCCGCTGCCGGCCAGCGCGTCCGCGGCGGCACGCAGGGTGCCGTCACCGCCGCAGACCACGACCAGACCCGCGCCGTTCCGCAGCGCGCCGGCTGTCTGACCGGTGCCCGGGTCCTCGGCCGTGGTCGCGATGAACACCGGTACGCGGTAGCCGTGCCTGTCCAGGACGCCGCGCAGCGCCTCTCGATCGGCTTCACCGGTCACTGTGGGGTTGAAGATCACCGCGGCGTGGCGGTCGTCCGGTGCGCCCGGGCTCGTTCGCGTGCTCGTCGAGGACGGTGCCGGGCCCGCGTCGGGCGCGGCGGTCACGGTGGCGCCGGTGAGCAGGGTGCGGCCGACGATCAGCAGGGAAAGGCTGCCGTTGAGCAGCCCGCCGATGACGTCCGTGGGGTGGTGCATGCCCCGGTAGAGGCGGGCGAGGGCGACCACGAGGGGAACGACCAGCAGCACAGCGCCGACGATCCGCCGCCACGGCCCGCGGAGCCGGGACAGCGCGAGCACCGCGAGTCCGCCGTAGATCGCGGTGGCCGCGCCGGTGTGGCCCGAGGTGTAACTGGAGGTGGGGGGAGAGGCGTCGAGGCGGTCCACCTCGGGCCGGTGACGGTCCACCGCCTCCGTGATGATCAGGAAGACCAGTGACTGCAGGGACACGGCGACGGCGAGGAAGGCCGCCTGACGCCACAACGGCAGCCGCGGTATCAGGATCAGAGCCGCGCAGGCCAGGACCGTGACGGCGATCACGGTGAGGGTGTTGCCGGCCTCCGATCCGAGGAACGACAGGGTGGTGAGGGTGCCGGTCCGGCCGCGTTCCAGGCCCTCGTTGACGTCGTCCTCGACGGTCATCGGCCACAGTCCCCGAGCCGGCCCGGTGATCAGCAGCCCGCATCCCACCATGACCGCGCCCTGGCAGACCGTCAGTGCCGCGATGCGCGCGGCGGCCTGTCCTGTGCCCCTCGGCAGCGCGAACGAGCGGCCGGCCCGGTCGGCCCCTGGTCTGCGGCCAGGAAGCTCGGCCGGTCTTTCCGGTGCGGCGGTCGGCATCAGTTCTCCCACGGGTAGGCACGGCTCGTCGGCCCGAGGCATGGAGTCCGACGCACCGCCGTCTGCCCCCGAAAGCGCCGCGCAGACCTGCCGTCGGCGAGCAACTCGCCCTCCGTGAGTGGCGTCCCGGCTCTGTCAGCCGTCGTGTCCGAGCTCCCTGAAGGCGCGGTCCAGCATGTCGGCGAAGAAGTCGACGGCCTCGTCGTCGATGCACAAAGGGGGTTTGATCTTCAGGATGTTGAGGTGGTCGCCGGTGGGCTGTACGACCACGCCGAGGTCGAGGAGGCGATCGCACAGTTCGGCGGTCTCCTCCGTGGCGGGCTCCAGCGTGTCGCGGTCACGGACGAGTTCGAGGCCGAGGTACAGGCCCGAGCCGTGCACGGCGCCGATGACCCCGTAGGTTCCCGCCAGCGCCTGCAGCCGGCTCTTCAGGCGGCCTCCGACCCGTACCGCGTTGCCTTGGAGGTCCTCGTCGCGCAGAGCGTCCAGGACGGTGAGGCCCACGACGCTCGAGACCGGACTGCCCCCGGTGGAGGAGAAGAAGTACCCCTGGTCCCGGTACCGATCGGCGACCGCCTCGGACGTGATGACGGCGCCGAGTGGGTGGCCGTTGCCCATGGCCTTGGCCACACAGACCACGTCGGGCACGACCTGCTGCTGCTCGAACCCCCAGAACCAGTGCCCCAGACGGCCGTAGCCCACCTGGACCTCGTCGGCGACGGCGAGGCCGCCGTGGCGGCGGACGGCCGCGTAGACCTCGGCGAGATAGCCGTCGGGCAGCGCCACTCCCCCGGCGTTGCCGTAGAAGGTCTCGCTGACGAAGGCGCCGGCCGGGCGCCCCGACGCGGCCAGCTCATCGATGACCGCAGCGGCCTCCGGCCCGTAGCGCCCGGCCTCCACCCCGCGGTGCCGCCCGCGGTACGCGTTGGGGGAGTCCACGGTGTGCACCCAACTCGGCCGCGTCGTCAGGGCGTTCGGGTTGTCCTGGAGCGACGTGGACACGGCGTCCGATGCGTAGGTCCAGCCGTGGTAGGCCTCGCGGACCGCGACGACGTCGTGGTGTCCGGTGGCTCCGACGGCGAGGCGCAGGCCGAGGTCCACCGCCTCGGATCCGGAGTTGACCAGGAACACCGTGTCCAGCGGCCCGGGCAGGAGGGCTGCGAGACGTTCGGTGAACTCCACGACCGAGGCGTAGTGGAACCGCGAGTTGGTGTTGAGCCGTCGCAGTTGACGGGTGACAGCCTGTTCGACGCGGGGGTGGGCGTGGCCCAGCGGGGTGACGTTGTTCACGATGTCGAGGTAGGAACGGCCGTCGACGGACAGCAGGTGGTGACGCCAGCCGCGTTCGATGCGCGGAGGGTCGGCGTAGTAGTGCCCCTGCACGGTCGCGAACACGGCCCCCCGCCGCTCCAGCAGGTCCGCGGGCTGCGCGCGGCCGGCGGCCGGGAGCCCGAGGAGGGGGGCGGGATCGGCTGTGAGCGCGAGCCATCCGGCCGCGTACTCGGGACGGACCAGGGTGGGCACGACGAGGCCGTCGGCGGCGGTCAGCGCCACGTGGACCGCTGCTCCGGCGGGCAGATCGGCGAGGTCCTCACCCGCCCGGACCGTCGAGCCGGCGTCGACCGCCGGCCGGACCGTGTCCGGGAAGGACAGCGTCAGCGCCATGGCGCCATAGGCGATCCGGATGCGGCCCGGTGCCGCGGCAAGGACCTCTCCTCCGGCGGGAGCCTGCGCCACCACGGCCTGCCCGAGCCACAGGTCGACACCGGTGGGCACAGTGGCGGGAGACTCCGCCGACAGAGCCGGAGCCCGGGTGAGCCGTGCCTGAGCGTGATGCGTGGCCACCACGGGGGCTCCGTCCGCGAGCGCGGCGAGCGCCCGCCGGTGCTCGGCGTCCGCCGCGAGCCACGCCCCGTGGTCCATGGAGTCCGCGCCGGTGGACAGGTCGAGGAAGGCGATGTCGGCGGCAGTCGTGCCGCGCAGCAGACCGTGCGCGGGCGTGTCGGCTCGGGCCGGCGCGTCGCCCGCTCCGATCGCGTCCTTGACGAGGCGGGTCATCACCTGATGGGGCAGCCGGGTGGCCTGCTCGAAGATGAGCCACTCGTGGTCGAGGGCGGCCGTGGCGTACACGTTGTCCTCGTCGACGGCGGCCTGCTGATGCCCGCTGGCCACCAGGACGGCGGCGCGCAGCACCACGAGCGGCCACACCGCCTCCGCCTCCTGCGCGGAGAGCGGCCGCACCGCGTGGAAGGCCCGGACGGCGGCCAGCACATGGTGGGGTTCGACGCCGTCGTGGTGGAGCATGGAGGACAGCGACACGGCCAGTTCGCTCACCGCCCAACTCGTCGTCAGGTCACCGAAGTCGATGATGCCGTCGGGCATCGGTGGGTGTCCGGGGAGGGAGCGGATCAGATTGTCGTCCGTGAGGTCCAGGTGCACGGCCTGCGACGGCAGGGCGGCCGCGAGGTCCTCCACCGCGGCCCAGGCATCGGCGGTCGCGGTGCGGACGGCGGCGCGCCGGTCCGGCTTTTCGATGTGGTCGGCGAGCTCGGCGACGACACGGGGTGCGTGCCGCAGGTCCCACTGGAGCACACGCTCGAGGCCGGGGTGCCGGAAGTCCCGCAGGGCGCTGCTGACCTTCGCGGCGAGGGCGCCCATGGCAGTCACCGTGACCGGGGCCAGGTGACGGGAACCCGTGAGCGATCCGCCCGGCAGAAAACGAAGGAGCCGGGCGACGGCCGGTCCGCCGTCGGTGTCGACCGTGGTGCGGCGCGGGGAGCCGTCGGAGCGGCGCACAACCGTCGCGACGCGCAGTTCCGGGTGAGCGGCTGCGATCAGATCGGCGGCCGTGTCCTGGGCGTCGATCTCCACCGGGCCGAAGGCGGGGTTGGCGATCTTCAGGATCGCCTGGGCCGTCCCGTCGTCCGCGCGCAGCAGGAAGTTGGCGTCCTGCTGGCTTCCCAGGGGCGTGGCACGAGCGGTGAAGCCGAGGTGACGGTCGGCGATGCGCTCGGCCTGGTCGGCGGTCACCTGCGGTGCCGGAAGGGCGCCGTGGGCGAAGAAGTCGACGGCGCGGTGTTCGTCGTGCGGCATGCGGGGTTCCTCGGTGGCTGGACGGACCCGGGGTTCAGGGCGCGGGTGCTCGGGGCTTCGGGCGTTACTGGTCGACGTCCCACAGGAAGCGGTGGGTGTGGATCGCGAAGTAGGGGAAGCTCTCCACTGACGCGATGCCGTCGACGGCCCGGACGACGTCGTTGATGAAATCCAGGAGCGCGCGGGGGCTGCTGCACACGACCTCGGCGAACAGGTCGTAGCGGCCGGAGGTCAGGACCGTGTAGACGACTTCGTCGTGCTGGGACAGTTCGTCGGCCACTGCGCGGGAATCTCCCTCGATGCGCAGGCCCAGGAGTGCCATCGTCTGCCGGCTCATGGTCATCGGATCGGTCACCCCGACGACCTGAACGACCTTGTTGTCGATCAGCCGCTGCAGCCGCAGTCTCGCAGCCGAGGGCGACAGTCCGACCTTGGGTCCGAGGTCGGCGTACGGGATACGTCCGTCGACCTGGAGCTCCCGCAGGATGGCCCGGTCGATGTCATCCATCGAGCACTTCCCCTCCGCCTGAAACAGCTGAACGCGCATGCAGTTCCGTCACCATGCGGGATTTTCGTGCTCGAATCAAGCGTCTCGACGAAGGAATCGAGCGTGGGCGGCCCCGTGAGCGCGACCCGGGCGCCTGCCGATCGGGTGCCGTCCGCGCCGTATCCCGATCTGTCGCAGGCGACTCGTCCGCCTCATCGAGGGGAGGCCTACCCGATATAGATCCGATGTATCCGTGACTCCGCTCCCTGTGTCCTTCCGCGTCAGATGCGACACCCTGCAAAGTGCACCTTTTTTCCGGCCTCTTTGTCGCCAGTCTTGCCCACGCCTAGACGTGACCACCACGATGCCTCTATAAATCCATCCGATGTCTCCTGATCGGGGCGGCGACGAGACCGTGCCCCGGTCGGCAGTCCGCTCCCTCACGCCCTGCCCCCGACACACGGAGCCGCACCATGTCCTCAGCTCGCCTCAGCAGACGCACTCTGATGAAGGCCGCCGCCCTCGCCGGGCAGTTTCTAGCGGTCGTTGCAACACGTGGTCGGTGTGTCTAGGCCGCGAGCAGTTTAGACAGGCGCTCGGCTGGGGTTTCCCAGCCGAGCGTTTT
>NZ_JBMNDR010000135.1:0-15948 GCF_052543235.1 Streptomyces sp. SAS_272
GTGGTGGAACCACTCGGGGTGTTTGTGGACCCAGGGGTGGTCGGGGGAGCACTGCAGGGCGAAGTCGAGGGCGATCTCCAGGCCGAGGGAGCGGGCCCGCTCCACGAACCAGGTGAAGTCCTCCAGGGTGCCCAGGGCGGGGTGGACGGCGTCGTGGCCGCCTTCGGGGGAGCCGATCGCCCAGGGCACGCCGACGTCGTCGGGCCGTGGGTCGAGGGTGTTGTTGCGGCCTTTGCGGAAGGTGGCGCCGATGGGGTGGATCGGGGGGAGGTAGACGACGTCGAAGCCCATCGCGGCGATCGCGGGGAGTCGGCGGGCGGCGGTGCGGAACGTGCCGTGGGGCTGTTGCGGGGCGCCCTCGGAGCGGGGGAAGAACTCGTACCAGGAGCCGTACAGGGCCCGTTCGCGTTCCACCAGCAGGGGCAGCGGCTGCGACGCGGTCACCAGCTCCCGCAGCGGGAACCGCGCCAGCACCGCGTCCACCTCCGGCGTCAACGCCGCGGCATAGCGCTCGGCCACCGAGGTCGAGTCGTCGAGCAGCTTCTTCGCCGTCTCCCGCAGCAGGGTGCGCTGCGGACCGCGCGGGGCACGGGCGGCCGCCTTCTCGTGGAGCAGGCCGCCCTCCTCCAGGACCAGCCCCGGGTCGATCCCCGCCGGGATCTTGATCTCGGCGGCGCGACGCCAGGTGGTGATCGGGTCGCTCCAGGCCTCGACGGTGAAGGTCCAGCGGCCCATCGCCTCCAGGGTCACGTCCGCGCCCCAGCGGTCGCTGCCGGGGGCGAGCTCCTGCATCGGCGTCCAGGGCCCACGGCCGCCCTCCGGGCTCTTGAGGACCACATTGGCGCCGATGGCGTCGTGGCCCTCGCGGAACACCGTCGCGGAGATCCGCACCGTCTCACCGACCACGGCTTTCGCCGGCCGTCTGCCGCACTCCACACGCGGTTCGACGTCCCGCACCGGGATCCGGCCGATCGCCCTGGTGGACTTCACCTCTGCACCTCCGCTGACTGAAAATGACTGAGTTCGCCCGGTGTTGGGCGAGGGACCTGCACCGCCGCGGGCCGCTACGTCTCCGCGGGCAGGCAGGGGAGGGGACGCGTCACGGTGAGCCGTGCTGCGCCGTTCCTCAGGTTCGCGCCCCGGCGCTCGCGGTGGCGGGCGGACGTGCCGGCGCGCAGATACTGCTCCGCGGCGTCCGCGGCCTCCCGGGCGCACCGCTTGCCCATCAGCACGCACAGCGTGTATCCGCAGTCCTCGAAGGCGGCCCGCGCGGTGCGGTCCTCGGGATGCGCGAGCATGGCCCGCTCCCAGGACCGGAAACTGCGCAGGGTTCTGGCGACTTCGGTCTTCGCTGGTTGCAGCATCGCGCTGTTCACCTTCCGGGAGTTCACGAGGTACGCCGCTCGAGACGAGCGGGTCGGCCCTTTCCGCAGAGGTGCGAAAACGTCCAACCTCCCGAGGCCTTCACTTATGGTGCACGGCGCATCACCCAACGTCCTGTTGGATCTTGATTGTGGTGCGCTCGTGTTGCACGAATGGCGTAGCAGTCCCACTGTGGTTGTGACTCTGAAGCGATTACCGCTCACGCTTCGTGTCGGTGGCCCGCCCGTCGGGCCGGCAGAAGCGGAGCCTCGCCGGTGAGGAGCGAACGAGATGAAGACCGCAGTCCCCTGCTACTACCACCTCGATGTGGACGTCAGCCCGGAACGCGTAGGACAGGTCAGCCGCATCCTGGCCGCACACCTGAACCACTGGGACCTCCAGACGCTCGTCGAGCCCGTCTGCCGTGGCGCCGGGATGCTGCTCGAGGCCATCGACGAGCACGCCGAGGACAAGCACACGTCGATCGAGATGTGGTGGAACGGCCAGCATCTGATCACGGCTCTCGGCGGCGACGACCGCCATCTGCGCCCCGATCAGCACCTGCGGGCCTGCCTGGAGCGCATCGCCGCGATGAGCGACGGCTGGGGCTGCTGCTCCACCGGCACCGGCAGCAAGGTCATCTGGTTCTCCCAGCGGGCCCGCTCGGGCGAGCGCAAGCCGCTGGTGCCGACCGCGCCGGCGCCGGACCTGCGCGAAGGGCGCATGGTGCCCCGCGCGCTGCCGGTGGCCTTCGTGGCCGCCCCGGCCGCCGAGGAAGCGCGTGTTCTGGTGGCCGCCCGATGACCTCACGGCGTCATCGCACGGATCGCCGTGCAGGGGTGCCCGCCTGGAGCGGGCACCCTTACCCGCTGGGCGCCGACTTCGACGGGCAGGGGACCAACTTCGCGCTCTTCAGCGAGGTCGCCGAACGCGTCGACCTCGTTCTCGTGGACGACGACGGCGCCTCCCGCGACGTCCCCGTGACCGAGGTCGACGGCTTCGTCTGGCACGCGTACCTGCCCGGCGTCGGACCGGGGCAGCGGTACGGCTACCGGGTGCACGGGCCGTGGAAGCCGTCCTGCGGCCACCGGTGCAACCCGGCGAAGCTGCTCCTCGACCCCTACGCGCGGGCCGTCGACGGCCAGATCGACAACGACGCCTCGCTGTTCGAACGGGCCGGCGACCGTCCCGACCCGGCGGACAGCTCCGGTCACACGCTGCTGGGCGTGGTCACCGATCCCGCGTTCGACTGGGGCGACGACGCACCGCCGCGCCGTCCCTACGCCGACACCGTGATCTACGAGGCCCACGTGCGCGGCCTGACCCGGACCCACCCCGACGTTCCGCCCGCGCTGCGCGGCACCTACGCCGGTCTCGCCCACCCCGCGGTGACCGGGCACCTGACCTCGCTGGGCGTGACGGCGATCGAGCTGATGCCCGTGCACCAGTACGTGCAGGACGGCGTGCTGCGGGAGAGGGGCCTGTCCAACTACTGGGGTTACAACACCATCGGCTTCTTCGCCCCGCACAACGACTACGCCGCCCACGGCGTCCGCGGCCGGCAGGTCGACGAGTTCAAGTCCATGGTCAAGGCGCTGCACGCGGCCGGGCTCGAGGTGATCCTCGACGTGGTCTACAACCACACCGCCGAGGGCAACGAGCAGGGCCCCACGCTCTCCTTCCGCGGCATCGACAACGCCTCCTACTACCGGCTCGTGGACGGCGACTGGGCGCACTACTACGACACCACCGGCACCGGCAACAGCCTGCTCATGCGACACCCGCACGTGCTGCAACTGATCATGGACTCGCTGCGCTACTGGGTCACGGAGATGCATGTCGACGGCTTCCGCTTCGACCTCGCGGCCACGCTGGCCCGGCAGTTCCACGAGGTGGACCGGCTCTCGGCGTTCTTCGACCTCATCCAGCAGGACCCGGTGATCAGCCGCGTCAAACTCATCGCCGAACCGTGGGACGTCGGCGAGGGCGGCTACCAGGTGGGCAACTTCCCGCCCCTGTGGTCGGAGTGGAACGGCCGCTACCGTGACGCCGTCCGCGACTTCTGGCGCGCCGAGCCCGGCTCGCTGGGCGAGTTCGCCTCCCGCCTGACCGGCTCCTCCGACCTGTACGCCCCCAGCAGGCGCCGCCCCCGTGCCAGCGTCAACTTCGTCACCGCGCACGACGGTTTCACCCTGCGCGACCTGGTCTCCTACAACGACAAGCACAACGAGGCCAACGGTGAGGACAACCGCGACGGCGAGAGCGACAACCGCTCCTGGAACTGCGGCGTCGAGGGGCCCACGGAGCGCCCAGGGGTCCTCGCCCTGCGGGCCCGGCAGCAGCGCAACCTGCTCGCCACGCTGCTGCTGTCGCAGGGCATTCCGATGCTCTCCCACGGCGACGAGCTCGGCCGCACCCAGGGCGGCAACAACAACGCCTACTGCCAGGACAACGAAGTGTCCTGGATCGACTGGCGGTTGTCCGGCGAACAGCAGGCGCTCACCGGCTTCTGCCGGCGTCTGATCGCCCTGCGCGCCGATCACCCGGTGCTGCGCAGGCGGCGTTTCTTCCGCGGCGAGACGGTCACCCACGCGGGGCAGCCGCTGCCCGACCTGGTCTGGCTTCGCCCCGACGCGGGCGAGATGACGGACCGCGACTGGCTGCGCCCCGACGCGCACAGCGTCGGCGTCTTCCTCAACGGCGACGCCATCGCCGAACCCGGCCCGCGCGGCGGGCCCGTCGTGGACGACTCGTTCCTGCTGCTGTTCAACAGCTACTGGGAGCCGGTCGCCTTCCGGCTGCCCGACGCCTCCTACGGCGAGCGCTGGACGGTGTGCGCCGACACCGCGGAACCGGACGGCGGTCCGGACGAGACGGAGTACAAGGCGGGCGCGGAGGTGACGCTGGAGGCCCGCAGCCTCCTCGTGCTGGCCCGGCCCCCGCGCCGCCCGTAGCGGACTCGGGACGGGCGGGGCTCAGCGTTCGCGGCGCGAGGTGACCGTGAACTGGGCCCCGTCCGGGTCCCGCAGCACCGCTTCGTGGGCGTTCTCGCGCAGGACCGAGCCGCCGTGCTTCTCCGCGGCGCGCGCGCAGGCCGGTACGTCCGCCACGGCGAAGTGGACCTGCCAGTGCGGGCGGATCGTCGGATCCGGCGCCGCCTCCAGCGCGCCGGACTCGATCCGGGCGACGACGTCGCCGCGGTTGCGCAGCCAGACCTCGCCGGACTCGTAGTGGACCTCGCAGGCGCCGGGGCGGTCGGTGGCCCAGTCGAGGATCTCGCCGTAGAAGATCGCGGAGTCGAAGGCGTCGCGCGTGTGCAGCCTGATGAAGGCGGGCGCCGCCTGCCGCCACGCCTCCCAGTTGCCGATCAGCTCGCCCTCCCAGATGCCGAAGGTCGCGCCGTCCCGGTCGGCCAGCAGCGCCGCCCGGCCCGGCGGGAGCGAGATGGGCCCCACGGCCACCGTCCCGCCCCGCTCGCGGGTCCGGGAGGCGGCTTCGTCCGCGCTGGGCACCGCGAAGTACGGCGTCCATGCGACCGCCATCTGCCACATCGAGGCGACCGCCGCGATCCCCGCGACCGGCACGCCGCCCACCAGGGCGGTGCGGAAGTGGTCGCCCAGCGTGCCCCGGAGCCACTTCCAGCCCAGCACCGCGCCGTAGAACTCCTGGGTGGCCTCGAGGTCACGGCTGGTCAGGCTCACCCAGCAGGGCGCGCCGAACACGGCGTGCGTGGAGAGGGTCCCCCGGGCGCCGGGGGCGGATGTCGGACGACGGTTCATGGCGCTCGCGTTCCTGGTCTCTCGGCGGGCGGGTCTCCCGGCGGGGCGGGACATGCCACCAGTGTCCGGCCGACCCTGCCCGGGCCGCCTGCCGAGCGGCCCGATGGCACGATGGGGTGATGGGACGAGTACCGCGCCCATCCCGTGACGAAACGGAAACCCTCGCGCTCCAGGAGGAGGTCGAGCAGCTGAAGGAGGCCGTCGCCTCCCACGCGGTGGTCGACCAGGCCATCGGAGTGGTCGTGGCGCTCGGGCGGATGACGCCCGACGAGGGCTGGGCCGTGCTGAGAGAGGTCTCCCAGCGCACCAATGTCAAGCTGCGCGGCGTGGCGGAGCTGATCCTCCTGTGGGGGCGCAGGGGGGAGCTCCCCCCGGACATCCGGGCCGAGCTGGAGGACGTGCTGGACCGACGCGGCCCCACACAGGTCCCGGGTGCGCCCCCGTTGGAGTAGAGGGCCTGCCCCGGCGTCGGGTCAGTCGCCCTCCCCGGCGCCGATCTCCTCGCGCAGCCGCTCGAAACAGCCGCTGAGCAGGCGGGAGACGTGCATCTGGGAGATGCCGAGCTGCTCCGCGATGCAGCTCTGCGTCATCCCCGCGAAGAACCGCAGGTACAGGATGGTCCGTTCGCGTTCCGGCAGGGCCCGCAGACAGGGCGCCGCGGCCACCCGGTCGACGACGGTGTCGTAACCGGGGTCGGGGTCGCCGAGCGCGTCCTCGAGGGCGTAGCCGTCGGTGCCGGGCAGTTCGGCCTCCAGCGACAGCGCGGAGAAGCACTCCAGGGCCTCGGCGCCCGTGCGCACCTCGTCCTCGGTCAGCTGGGCGTACGCGGCGATCTCGGCGATCGTCGGAGGACGGCCGGGGATGGTCTGCGACAGCTCCTTGGCGGCGTGCCGCACCCGGTTGCGCAGGTCCTGGACCCGGCGGGGCACGTGCAGCGTCCACATGTGATCGCGGAAGTGCCGTTTGATCTCGCCGGTGATCGTGGGCACCGCGTACGCCTCGAAGGCGCGACCGCGGTCCGGGTCGTAGTGGTCGACGGCTTTGACCAGGCCGAGCGCCGCGACCTGGTAGAGATCCTCGAGGGCCTCACCACGGCCGCGGAAGCGGACGGCGATCCGCTCGGCCATGGGAAGCCAGAGTGCGACCAGTTCGTCCCTGAGCGCCCGGCGCTCGGGCCCGTCGGGCAGTCCCACGAGCCGTGCGAAGGACTCGCCCGTGTCCGGGGCGTCGTCATGGGGGTGCTGCTTGGTTCGGACGGTGGTACGCATCACGCGCACCTCCCTCAGGAGGATGCCGGTGAACGGGCGGACACCGTGGGAATCGCGTACTCGGGCCGGACCGGAGAACGACGGGGCCGACCCATGCGGCGAGCCCCACGGACGGTGCCTTCTGTCCGAAGCACTGACCATCCTCATGCCCGCACGGAATTCCTTGAAACAGATTTGTCCTGTTTCGTGTGATATCCGTCCGTCCTGGTCGCCAGTGGCGTCGCCCGGAGCCGATGAGCCCTGACCCGGAGGTCACCCCGGTCGGGTGGAGGACGAGAGGGGGACGGCACGTCGCCCGTCCGGACGCCGCCGTCCGGGCGGCCCTGCGCGCGGTGCTGCCCGCCCTGCGCGTGCTCGCCGTCGATCTGCACGAGGAGGCCGAGGACTCATGACGACCGGCAGGCCGGCCGGCTCGCTGATCTTGTCCGCGACGTGATGTGCGGCACGCCGTCGGCAAGCCCTTGCGGACTTCACCGGCGGATAGTGCCTGCGCACGGCTTGATCAGCGATCAAAGGGGGCGAAGCCCCTGGCCACAGCGCATTCCGCTCATTTGACAGTGCGATCGGCGCACGGATAGGAAGCAGCCGGTAGAAGTCGAGAGGTGCACCGTGTACGAGCCGAACGTGGTCGGGGACTGGCAGGAGTACGACGAGCATGCCGGTCTGCGGGTCCGCGTCCACCGCCTGGAGCAGAGCGAGCCGCCGCGGGGGCGCGACGACGCAGCCGAGGGGCTGACGTACTTCTGTCTGCGGGTGACGGTCGAGAACCGCGGCGACGGCCACTCCACGATCCACCTCGAGGACGGCCAGATCGACGTGCGGCTCGGCCCGGACGGCGAGAGCGCGTTCATCGACTGGCGCAACTCGCAGTTCATCGAGGGCTTCGACGTCTATCCGCTGCGCCGGGCCACCGCCGTGCTGTACGCGGCGGGAGCCGAGGCGTCTCTGAAGCAGGTCGACGTCCAGATCCAGCTGCGGGTGGACGACGACTGGGCCGACCGCCGGCTGTGGAGCGGCGGCATCGGACTGCAGGAGGGCTCCGGCGCCGCGACCGGTGTGGGACGCGAGAGCCTGGCCCGCCAGGTCAGCAACTTCCTGCGCGACCAGGCCGAAGAGGGCACCGCCTGACGGTGGCCGCCCTCCGCGCCGGTCGCCCCGCGCTCTTCGGCTTCGGTGCGGTCAGTGCGGGATGCCGTCGATGATCTCGCGGGCGCCCTGACGCAGCAGCGCCACCGCCACCGACGTGCCGAGGGTCGCCGGGTCGAGACGGCCCGCCCACTCGTGGGCGTTCAGCCGGGTCTTGCCGTCCGGAGTGAACACACAGGCCCGCAGGGACAGTTCACCGCTGCGGTCCACCCGCGCGAAGCCCGCGATCGGGCTGTTGCAGTGGCCCTGGAGCACGTGCAGGAACATGCGCTCCGCCGTGGCCTCCCGGTGGGTCGCCGGGTCGCCCAGGGCGCTGACCGCGTCGATGAGGTCCGTGTCGCCCTCGCGGCACTGCAGGGCGAGGATGCCCGCGCCGATCGGCGGCATCATCGTCTCCGTCGACAGCACCTCGCTGATCACGTCGTGCCGGCCGATGCGCTCCAGGCCCGACACCGCGAGCAGCAGCGCGTCCGCCTCGCCCGCGGCGAGCTTCTCCAGGCGCCGGTTGGCGTTGCCGCGGAACGGCACGCACTGCAGGTGCGGGTGGGTGGCGGCGAGCTGGGCGATCCGGCGCACGGACGAGGTGCCGACGCGCGTCCCGTCCGGCAGCTCGTCCAGAGTGAGGCCGCCGGGGTGGATCAGGGCGTCACGGATGTCGTCGCGCCGCAGGAACGCGGCGAACACGGTGCCCGCGGGCAGCGGCCGGTCGGCGGGGACGTCCTTGACGCAGTGCACCGCGAGGTCCGCCTCGCCCGCCAGCAGCGCGGCGTCGACCTCCTTGGTGAACGCGCCCTTCCCCTCGACCTGGGACAGGTCTCCCATCCACTTGTCGCCGGTCGTCCTCACGGGCACGACCTCGGTGCGCACAGCGGGGTACAGCGTGGTCAACTCCGCGCGCACCCGCTCCACTTGGGCCAGTGCCATGGGCGAGTCGCGGGAGACGATGCGGATCAGTTCCGGAACGGACATGCGGGACACGATAGACCCTCGCGGCTCATGCCTCGCTAAACTCCCGCTATCCGTGGACGTCTGCGCCGGGCGTCAGGGGCTGACCCGCAGGCTGAAGCGCCGCTTGTCCGCGCCGAGCGCCCCGCGCCGGGCGTAGAAGCGGATCGCTCCCTCGTTCCAGACGGGGGTCTGCCACTGCACCTCGGCCAGCCCTCTGCTCCGGGCCTCCGCCGCGACCGCGTCCATCAGCAGGGCGCCGATGCCCAGGCCCCGGTGGTCGGGCGTCAGGAACAGACAGTCCATGTGCAGGTACTCCCGGGCCTCCCAGGTGGAGAGTTCGGGGGCGCAGGTGGCGTAACCGACGATGGCGCCGTCGGGCAGCTCGGCGACCAGGCAGCACAGGCGTGGCGCCGCCGCGTCGAAGAGGAGTCCCGCCAGCCGCTGGGCGAGGTCGGGCACGGGCGGGTGGTCGGCGCGCTCGTACTCGGCGTGCTGAGCGGTCAGTTCGGCGACCCGCGGCAGATCGGCCGGTTCGGCGTGCCGCACCCGCGCGGCGATCACCTGACCGTCCCCTCGACCGTGTCCGTCCTCATCGGAGGCCGGGCGGGGTAGTGCGGCGCCCGTGCGGATATCGCCGTCGGGAGTTCCTCATGAAGATCCATCCGGTCATCATGCCCGCCAGGACGGCCCCGGACGCCATATCCGGGGCCGAACCCTGCCGATGCGGCTATGCGTTGGGGTCGAAGGGCACCCCGGAGGGCAGGGCCTTCGTCAGGTGGCCCGCGAAGCTGTCGTCGCGCAGGCCGAAGTGGGCGCTGCCGAAGTCGTAGGAGACGAGCTTGTCGCGCAGTCCCGCCGGATAGCCGTTCCAGCCGACCAGCGGCGGGTACTGCCAGACGCCCCGGTGGTTCTCCGGCGGTTCGTCGCCCGAGCCCGCGATCCGGAAGCAGTGCGTGCTGATGCCGTCCTTGTGGTAGACGACCTTCGCGTGGGCGCCCTCGAAGCGGACCGAGGACGCCGTGTGCACGGTGAACGAGCCGTGGTTGGACGTCGAGACGTACTGGACCCGGCCGTCCTGCACCCAGACCACGACGTGTTCCCAGTCGTGCCGGTGCCCGCCGAGGCTGACGCCCGGGAGTGCCTGGTCCTTCTCGAAGTACAGCCCGTAGAGGTAGGCGCACCAGCCGTTGTTGCACTTGTAGCGCGAGTAGGTGTTGGTGGAGGCGAGGTCGGAGGCGTCGCGACAGTTGCCGTTGAGCGCGCCCGTCGGCTTCAGTCCGCCGTTGATCGTGCCGTCCGGGCCGATCGCGGCCGTGGAGTAACACCCGTCCGTGTCGTAGTCGAAGGCGGGCTGGTATGCCAGTTCGTCGGCCTCGGCGTTCTGCGGCAGCGCCGGGGGAGGGGCGGCGAAGGCGGTGGCGGGGACGGCGAGGACGAGTGCGGCGGCGCCGGCGAGTCCGGTGAGCCATCTCCTGCGGTGGGCCTTGAATCTGCGTGCGGGCACGGAGTTCTCCCTCGGTATGCGGGCGCAGCCGAACGGCTGTGGGGGAAAAGGGAGTTCAGCTTCCTCGGTTTCGGGTTCCGCGCCAAGAGGTCCGCAGGGGGTTCGTGGCGGAGGAGCGTCCCGCGGCCGGGCGTCGGATGCCGGGTCAGGCGGAAGTGTCCGGAAGGTCGGCCGCCGACTCCTGCGGCGTCAGGTCCGGCCGCAGCCGCAGCCAGGACGGCTGGCGCAGCAGCCCGGCCCGGGTCCGGGTGCTGTAGCGGACCTCGCCGACCAGCCGCGGCACCACCCAGTGCGCGCCCGGCGCCTGCGGCACGGCGTCGAAGGGGCAGGCGTCGGTCGCGGCGGACCGCAGCAGGGCGGCGAGTTCGGCTCGCTCGGCCTCGCTCCAGCCGGTGCCCACCCCGCCCACGTAGCGCAGCCCCGTCGCGGCGCGCTGCCCGACGAGGACGGCTCCGGGCAGTCCGGTCAGCCGGCCCTTGCCGGGGAGCCAGCCGCCCACCAGGACGTCCGCGACGCGCATGTTCCGGATCTTGATCCAGGCCCGGGAGCGCACACCGGGCTCGTACGGGGAGTCCAGCCGTTTGCAGACCAGTCCCTCGAGACCGTGCGCCCGGGTCGCCTCCAGGGCCTCACGCCCGTGGCCGACCAGTGCGCCCGGCGTCGACCAGCGGGCCCCGTCCAGCGCGAGCGCCTCGAGCCGGGCTCTGCGCCGGGTGTAGGGCAGCGGCAGCAGCGAGCGCCCGCCGAGATGCAGCACGTCGAACAGGACCAGGTGCACAGGCGCCGTCGCGGCGAGCCGCGCGGCCTTTCCCGGCGCCTGCACCAGACCCATGCGGGACTGCAGCAGCTGGAAGTCGGCACGGCCCTCTCCGTCCAGGGCGAGCACCTCCCCGTCCAGCACGGCCGGCGTGCGGCCGAGCGCCTCGCCCAGCGGCCAGAGCTCCGGATACGCCCCGGTGATGTCCTCGCCGGAACGGGCCCGCAGGACGATGCTCCCGTCGCCGGCGAGGTACGCCACGGCCCGCTGGCCGTCCTGTTTGGTCTCGTAGGCCCACCGGGCGTCCTGGGCGGCGGGCGGCAGCCGGCCCGGGGTGGCGAGCATGGGGGCGATGCGAGGGAGGGTCACGGGTGAGTTGTGGACGCGGACGGACCGTCGCACGCGAAAGCCGCGCCGGTTTCGCCTGAACGGCGCTGGGCCGGCTCCCGGCGCGCGGGACGGGGCGCACCGGCCGTGCGGCGGCCGATCCCGGACCCGCCGGGGAGTGATCGAACTGTGCGAGCTGTGCGCCCCCGGCCCCCGCGGACCGCGGCATCCTCAGGCAGTTACTTGAGTTACGCAACAAGATGGTAAAATGCGTTCCATGCCCACCGAACCGCTCCCGCTGCCCGCCGTCGCGTCGCCGGAGGTGATCGAGATCGAGCGTGCGCTCACTCGCGTCACCTACTTGAGCACCCGAGCCCGCACGCACGACCGGCTCATGGGAATCGCGGGCATCCCCCTGGACCGCGCGGCCGTGGCCCTGCTGCGGCAGGTCGCCGACTCGGAGCCGCAGCGGCCGGGGGAGCTGGCCCAGCGCCTGGGCGTCGAGGCCTCCCATGTGACCCGCACCGTGCAGCAGCTCCAGAAGGCCGGATACGTCACCCGGACCCCCGACCCCGACGACCGCCGCGCCCAGCGGATCCAGCTCACCGAGGCCGGTCGCGACGCCGTCGACCGGATCCGGCACGCCGGCGCCCTGGGGATGCAGCTGGCGCTGAGCGACTGGGGCCAGGAGGACCTGGGCCGCCTCGCCGCCCTCTTCCACCGGATGGCCGACGACTTTCTCTCCCATGCGGCCGACGAGGAGAGCGAGCCCTCCGGCACGGCCCCCGACGCCTGACGCCCGGCGTGCGAGCCGACCCGGCGGCGCGGAGAGCCGGAGCCCGCCGGGAGGCGCGCCGGCGGCCGACGTGCTGCGCCGCGCCCTCGTGGGCGGCGCCTGGCCCGGCAGGCAACCTCGCTGTCACTGGGGCCGGTTGGCGGCGCCGCGCCTGGGCGACCCCGCCGAGGGAACCGGGTCTACCCTCCAGTAATGTCGGCCGCAAGGTCGTCTGAGGAGGAACCGTGTCCAGGTCCGAACGCTCACCCCTGCTGCTGGCGGGCCTACTGGCCACCGCGGGTGTCGCGCATTTCGCCGTGCCGCGCTCCTTCGACGCGACCGTCCCGCGCGCGCTGCCCGGCTCGGCCAGGGCCTGGACGTACGCGAGCGGCGTCGCCGAACTGGCGCTGGCGGCTGGAGTGGCCCTGCCGCGGACCCGGAAGGCGGCGGCGCTGGCCACGGCCGCGTTCTTCGTCGGGGTCTTCCCCGCCAACGTCAAGATGGCATGGGACTGGCGGCACCGTCCCACCGCGCTCAAGGCCGTCGCCGTCGGGCGCCTGCCCCTGCAGGCCCCGCTCGTCCTGTGGGCCCGCAGCGTCGCGAACGGAACGGAGGGACGGGCATGAGCAAGGCTCCGGAGACGGGCGACCTCGTCGAGGACTTCGCCCTGAAGGACGAGACCGGCACCCTGCGCAGCCTGACCGGGCTGCTCGCCGACGGGCCGGTGGTCCTCTTCTTCTACCCCGCGGCCCTGACCCCGGGCTGCACCGCCGAGGCCTGCCACTTCCGCGACCTCGCGGCGGAGTTCGCCGCCGTCGGGGCACAGCCCGTCGGCATCAGCGGGGACTCCGTCGACCGCCAGCAGGAGTTCGCCGACCGGCACACCCTCGGCATGCCGCTGCTGTCCGACGAGGACGGGACGGTCCGGGAGCGGTTCGGCGTGAAACGCGGCTTCTCGCTGGCGCCGAACAAGCGGGTCACCTACGTCATCGGGCAGGACCGCACCGTCCTGGAGGTCGTGCGCAGCGAACTGCGCATGAACACCCACGCCGACCGCGCCCTCGACGCGCTGCGCGCCCGCCGGGCCTGACGGGGCCGACGGGCCGGGAACGCGGGGCCGCCGCCGCGAGGGCGGCACCGGGGAGCGCGGGGCCGGGGCGTACGGCTCCCGGAGCCGTCACGCCCCACTGGCCCGTCGCGGTTGATGCGCCGGGCCAAAAGGACCATTCTGGACGACATGGAGCAAGTCGTCGCTGCGGCGGTCATCGATGCCGACGGCATCGTGACGGCCTGGAGCGAGGGTGCCCGTCTGCTGACGGGCCATCCGGCCGAGGAGGCCGTGGGCCGGACGGCGGTCGACCTGCTCGCCGAGGACCTGCCACGGCGTGCGGACGGCCAGTGGACCGGCCCGGTCGTCGTGCGCCACCGCGACGGCCACCCCGTCACCCTCACCGTCACGGCCTGCCCGGTGATCGGTCCCGACGGCCGGCACACCGGGTACACGCTCAGTGCCGAGTCCGCCGCCGCCCCCGAGCCGACCCTGGCCGGGCGGGCCTTCCAGCAGGCCTCCATGTCGATGTCCGTCTTTGACCCCCAGCAGCACTACCTGCGGCTGAACGAGGTCGCCTGCAAGGTCATGGGCGTCTCGGAGGACGTCCTGCTCGGCCGCCACTTCCCGGACACCGTCGAGGAGGCCGTGCACAGCCGGGGCTTCAACTGGCACCTGCGCCACGTCGCCGAGACCGGCCGTCCGATCCGGTACGAGAGCTTCACCGGGGCCCCCTCCCTCAACCGAGAGCACGCCTGGACCACCGAGATGTGGCCCGTGAAGGACACGTCCGGCGCGGTCGCAGCGGTCGCTCTGGCCGCGTTCGACAGCACCGAGCAGTACCTGGCCCGCCAGCGGCTGGCCCTGCTGAACGAGGCCGCGGCCTCCATCGGGACCACCCTGGACGTGGTCCGCACCACCGAGGAGGTGGTCGAGCTCCTCGTCCCCCGGTTCGCCGACTTCGTCAGCGTCGACCTCCTGGACTGGGTGCTCGGCGCCGACGAGCCGCCACCCGTGCCGGCCGGCGAGGTCGTGCTGCGCCGGGTCGCCCACGGCTCCGCCCACGAGGGCACCCCCGAGGCGGCCGTCCGTCTCGGCGAGACCGACGTCCATCCGCCCTTCAGCCCGCCCGCCCGCGCCCTGCGGGAGGGACGTGCCGTGCGCATCCAGGCCGGAGAGCCCGATTTCATGCACTGGCTCGTCGAACGCAACGCGCGCGCTCCCGAGGGACGCCGCTTCCGCAGCGGCGTCCACTCGGTGATCTCGGTGCCCCTGCAGGCCCGCGGCACCACCCTGGGCGTCCTGGTCGGGGTCCGTATCGCGCACCCCGACGACTACGAGGACGACGACGCCGTCTTCGCCGAGGAGCTCGCCAGCCGGGCCGCGGTCTGCATCGACAACGCACGCCGCTTCGCCCGCGAGCGCACCACCGCCCTCGCCCTCCAGCACAGCCTGCTGCCCCGCGGCCTGCCCGGCCAGGCAGCCGTGGAGGTGGCCCACCGCTATCTGCCCAGCGGCTCCACGGCGGGCATCGGCGGCGACTGGTTCGACGTCATCCCGCTGTCCGGCAGCCGGGTCGCCCTGGTCGTGGGGGACGTCGTCGGACACGGCATCCCGTCCTCGGCGACGATGGGACGGCTCTGCATGGCCGTGCGCACCCTGGCCGACGTGGACCTGCCGCCCGACGAACTGCTCACGCACCTAGACGACCTCGTCACCCATCTGGCGGCCTACGACGAAGGCGGCGACGACGTCGCCGAACTCGGCGCCACCTGCCTCTACGCCGTCTACGACCCCGTCAGCCGCCGCCTCACCGTCGCCGCCGCGGGCCACCCCGCGCCCGCCGTCGTGCTGCCCGGCGGCAGCGCGCGACTGGTCCCTATGACACCCGGTCCGCCGCTCGGCGTGGGCGGCCTGCCCTTCGAGGCCGTCGAGCTGGAACTGCCCGAAGGCTCGGTCGTCGCCCTCTACACGGACGGCCTGATCGAGGACCGCGACCGTGACGTCGACCGTGCCACCGGTGAACTGTGCAGCGCCCTGACCGCGCCCACCGCCTCGCTGGACGCGCTCTGCGACAGCGTGCTCAAGGCGGTCCTGCCGGAGGAGCCCGGCGACGACGTGGCCCTCCTGCTCGCCCGCACCCGCGCCCTCGGCGCGGACCGGGTCGCGACCTGGGACGTCGTCCCCGACCCGGCCCATGTGGCCGAGACCCGGCAGGCGGCCACCGAGCAACTGACCGCATGGGGTCTGGAGGAGGCCGCCTTCGTCACCGAACTCGTGGTCAGCGAACTCGTCACCAACGCCATCCGCTACGGCACGCCGCCCATCCGGCTCCGCCTGATCCGCGACCGCAGCCTCATCTGCGAGGTCTCCGACGGCAGCTCCACCTCCCCCCATCTACGCCGCGCCCACGCCTTCGACGAGGGTGGACGCGGCCTGCTGCTCGTCGCGCAGCTCACCCAGCGCTGGGGCAGCCGACAGACCGACCGGGGCAAGACGATCTGGGCGGAGCAGTCGCTGGACCCCGGGTGACGCGGCCGGCCGCCGACCGCTCGCGACGGTCACCGGCGGTCACCGGCGGTCGCTGACGACCACTGGCGCGAGGCTCCGCCTGGTCCGGACCGAGCGGGCCCGCGGGCCGATCGACCGGAGCCGGCTCGCCGCGGCCCGCCCCGCCGTCCGCCGCGGCTCGGGGCACTGTCGCCATGCCGCCGTTTCACTGTCACGATCTTCCCCGGAGCGGTATCCGACGACGAGCGGAGCGGGCATGACGACGGACTTCGACAGCCGGACGGACGACGAGGCGGCGCGGGCGGCCGGTGTGCAGGTGCGACCGGTCGCCGGGCACATCGGCGCCGAGATCGACGGCGTCGACCTGGCCGCAGGCCTCGACGACGCCCAGGTCGCGGTGATCCGGGCGGCCGTGCTGCGCTGGAAGGTGGTGTTCTTCCGCGGGCAGCGCCTCGACCACACGGCGCATGTCGCGTTCGCCCGACGGTTCGGCGAACCCGTCGTGCCGCGCCGGCGCGGCAGC
>NZ_JBMNDR010000136.1:0-15520 GCF_052543235.1 Streptomyces sp. SAS_272
CCAGCATTCGATAGCAGTAGCCGATCAACTCGGTCCGGTGCGCCTCCAGCCGGAGAGCCGCCGATTCGTCACCGAGCCCGACAATGCCGACTTCCAGACCGTTCATCCCCGCCCCCTGGTGCGCACAGCATGTGCAGTATGCATCCTGCGGCGCCGGCACAGAGTAATTGTCAATTTCTGTGGGTCATCGCATGTTCCTTCTGGGTGGTCAGAGGGCTCGACGGTCGAGCCTCTCAACATAACCGAACCAAAGTTCAGGTTCACTGTATTGCTATCCTTCCAGGGGCAACTGGGCGTGGATTCGGGAGAAACTGCGTGGCGTCACCGGGAAGGCGTCCGGCGCAACAGGAGCGCAGCAGGCTCACGGAGCGCAAGATTCTCGACGCGGCACGGCATGCGCTGGCCGAGGGCCGCTGGGAGGGCCTGGCTGTGGCGAAGGTGGCGGCAGCGGCCAGGGTGTCGGTCGGTGCCGTCTACGACCGGTTCACCGACAAGAACGGCCTGGTTCACTCGGTGCAGCACGACATGCTCGACGAGGTCGACGCCGATTTGCGGGCCGCTTTCGCCGAACTCGCAGAGCGCACCGACACTCCGCCGGCGCAGCTGGTGGCCGACGCCGTCCACGCGCTGGCGGTGCAGGTGGCCAGGCACGGGACGGTGATGAGCCCGCTCATCCTGCGGGCCGCGGCCGACGCCTCACTGCAAAAGCGCGGCAACGCCACCAGCGCTCGTGCGGAGGAACTGTTCACCTCACTCTGCTGGTCCGCCCGGACGACCTCACGTGCCCCCACCCGGAAACAGCGGTACCCATGGCCTTCCGTGCGGTGTTCAGCACGGTCATGTGGCAGGTCATCTTCGGACCCGGCACCGGCCAGCACTATCCGATCGCCGAGGACCGGCAGATGCACGAGTTGATCGCCCTCTGCCAGGCGTACCTGCTGCCCGCCCCACCAGGGGAAGGCACAGGGTAGGCGCGCGCTCCCCTACGTTTCAGGCACGCCGGGACGACGGTCATCGCGACCACGCACCACAGCCGACCGCGGGCGGTCGACAGAGAAGCCGACCACCTCGGATTCCGGCTCCACGTCCCGATCTGTCTGCGGCTGCTGCTGCGCGTGGCGCAGTTGCCGCGCGGGGCCTGGGAGCCGGTACGGGTCGGGGCGGTCGATGTCCAGTGCCAGGCGAAGCTGCGAGATGTACAGGTCGACCTCGAAGGCGCGGTATCCGCAGGTCTGGCCTCCGCCTGGATCCCTGAACGCTCCGGGATGCGTTCTGAGCAGGTGTTTCAGGAGACTTTCATTCGACCGCGTCCGTACCTCTTGGAGGAATGTGTCCACTGCGGAGATGTCGTACAGCGGCTGGCTTTCGGTGTCGCGGTGGTCCCAGCGCTCCACTGCGAACCGGGGTGCCGGCACCGCTTCGAGGAGTTGGTGCATGGCGTCGGTTCGGCGGCGCGCCTCGTCGCGTTCGGCAGCCTCGTCCGTACGCCGGGCGTCAAGGCCGGCGGTGACACGCTCCTCCAGCTCCGAGAGCCTTTCGGTCGCGGCTGCGAGGGCCTGCTCGAGCACCTCGATCCTGCTCTGGGCTTCGTGAACCTCTGCAGCCAGGCTCTCGCTGGGACGCCGGTGCAGGTCATCCTGGTGAGCCCGCTGCCATGCCTGACGCCACGGCTCCCAAGTCTGGCCGCATCCCGTCGTGATGAACGCCTTGAAGGTGGCTTCCCGGGGAAAGACCCTGCCGTTGACCAGGCCGGAGATGGTCCCGGTCGACAGGTTTCCCTTCTTGGCGACCTGGCTGCCGCTCAGGTCCAGGCAGGCCATGAGCTCCTTCACGGCGAGCACGAGCTGCCGCGAGGACGTCACGTGTGCCGGGTCCGGCAGCGGGCGAGCAGGATAAGTCGTCATGAATCCCCTTAGCAGTAGGCCAACACCGTAATTGAACGAGCCTTCTCAGCAGGGGCTTTCACGGCAACGCGGCGGTGTTCGCAGTTGCCGTGCCTTGAAGGGGTCCGGGGGGCCGGTTCTCTGATGTTCTTGTCCCGGTTGCTCGCCGACCTACACGTTCTGTCCCCGCCCCGCATGCCGGGAGGGACAGGACTTCCCGACCCGCGAACCACGCCAACAGGAGGTCAACTCATGTCCAACGGCCCGCAGGACCGCCACTCCGTGGCCATCGCCCTCCTGGGCACGACGCTCGCCGGACTGATCGCCGTGGCGTACCCGGTCCTGATCCCGGCCCTGGGCGTCGCGTTCGCCGCCTTCATGGCCCTGACCGTGTTCCTGAAACTCTGACCGCGGCCTGCGACCGGAGAATCGGCCGTGAACGGAGCGGGCAGGTTGCCGCGTTCGGGCACGTCCACAAGTGAGTGTCAGGTCCATCATGGCTGTTCGGGGGCGGTTCAGGCAGGAAAGGCCGAGCCTGTGGCCCAGCGGGCAGCCCGACACCCGCCTCCGCCCTCCGCGCTCCCCCTCGACACGGGAGCGCAGGGCCTGATCAGCATCGGACAGTCCGCCGCCTACCGCTCTGGCCGGACGCCTCGCCAAGCAGCAGCTGGCCAACGCGGTGCTCCCCGACCGGCCCGACCTTCGCCCTCGCCGTCCTTCTCGCCGCGCACCGACAGCTCCTCTCCACCGGACAGCTGCCGCGCGGCCGACACCGCAGCCTATTTTCAGGCCGGCACAAGACGTCCCGATCAGGGCGCAACCCCACTACCTGGCAACCCCTTTGAGGAGACCGACTTATGGCCGCGTTCACGCACAGGACCCTGAAGCACGCCTGCTCCCACCGCGTGGATCACGACCTGTCCAATCGCCCTGCCGACAAGCGGGCAGGCTTCGCCCGCCGGCTCGGGTCGAGGACTGCTCTGTCGACTGCAACATCCTCACTTCGTCGGTCACGGCGCAACAGGCCGCGATAAAGGAACAAGTGATGGGTGTGCGCGATGAGTTGATGGAGGATGCCGGGGCCGGCCCCCGCCTTGGACGTCGGCGATGCTCGGGATGCTCAGACGCTGCTGCTCAACGAGGCCGCGGCCCGGATGACGGCCGGTACCGCGTTGTCCGCCTTCGGCCGCCGGACCGAAGGCCTCGCCCAGTCGGAACGACCGATGTCACTGTCCGTCGGCTGCGGAGCCCCGCCCCGTCCGAAATGATCGATCAGGAGCACCACCGGATCGCCGGCCAACCACCGCTTCCGGCAACCGGCACGTGAGGTTCCCGGAGACGGCCGGCGAGGCCCCCGACGAGCCCCGGCGAAGCCGCCTGCCGTGGCCGCTGCCGGCTGTAGCCGGAGACAGTCGCCGCCTGTCGGCGCGTCCGCGACTCAGTTCACTGCGCGCCGCCGGCTGGGCGGCGGGCCCGCCGCGCCGGCCGATCACGGTGCGCCTCCGCTTTCGAGCACCGCCGCGATCTCCGCCGCGGCGAAGGACGCGCGGGCCGGTGAGAGCCGGCCGTACCCGATGACCAGAGCAGGCCGGAGGCGGCGGCGGGCATAGCGCGACAGAGGCATCACGGCCACGCCCCGGCGCGCCAAGCGGGCGGCGACATCGCGGTCGTCGTGCCCGGGCGGCAGCGAGAGCACCAGATGCAGTCCGGCGGCGATCCCTTCCACGGGACCGGCGTCGCGGATGACGGCGTGGCTGTACAGGGCCGCGAGCACCGACTCCCGCCGCTCGCGGTACAGCGTGCGGGCGCGGCGCAGGTGTTTGTCGTAGTCGCCGGCGTCGATGAGCCGGGCGAGCGCCAGTTGGTCGAACACTCCGGGTCCCGCGCCCGACCTTTCGAGAGCATCGATCACCGGGTCTCTCAGGCGAGCGGGGGGCACCATCCATCCCATCCGCAGCCCCGGGTGCAGGGTCTTGCTCACGGAGCCGAGGTAGGCGACGTTGTCCCGGTCGAGGGACGCAAGCGCTCCGATCGGCTTGCGGTCGTATCGGAATTCGGAGTCGTAGTCGTCCTCCAGGACGATGGTCGAACTCTGCGCCGCCCAGGCCAGCAGGGACCGCCGCCGTCCCGCCGACAGCGCGGCGCCGGTGGGGAACTGGTGGGCGGGCGAGCAGAGCACCGCGTCCACACCGGTCCGTTCCAGCCGTACGACGTCGAGGCCCTCGCCGTCGACGGCCACCGGTTCGATCGCCAGCCCCGCGTGGGCCGCCGCATCACCCAACCGGCTCCAGCCGGGGTCCTCCACCGCCAGCCGAGAAGCGGAACGCCGGGCCAGCACGCCTGCCAGCAGTGCCACGGCGTGCGTGGTGCCGCAGGTGACGACCACCTCATCAGGCGAAACCGTCATCCCCCGGGTTCGTGCCAGGTAACCGGACACGACCTCACGCAGCCGCCGCGCGCCCTCGGCCGGGGGGAACACGTCCGACCCCTCACCGGTCAGGAGGACGTGCTGCATCGCCCGGCTCCAGACGGCGGCGGGAAACCCTGCCACGTCGGGTGCGCCGGGCCGGAGATCGACCACGACCGGTGCGGGCGCCTGCGCCGGGCGCGCGACCGGCGAAACGGCCGGCGTCGTCGACACGTCCGGCGCCACCCGCGTGCCCGACCCCTGCCGTGCCACGAGGTGCCCTTCGGCGACGAGCTGTACATACGCTTCGTTGACCACCCAGCGCGAGCAGTTCAGCTCCTCGGCGAGCGCCCGGCTCGGGGGCAGCGCGTCACCGGGAGTGAGGCGGCCCGCCAGGATCGCGTTCCTGATCGCGGCCGTCAGACGTTCGTGCAACGCTCGCCCGTCGTCCGGCACGTCGAGGAGGAGACCGGTGACGTGATTGGTCTGTTTAACAGGCATGCGAATGGACTGTAGCACCGGACCATTTCGCCCTAGCCTCTGGATCAGCCCTGTTCCCGGGGCTCGTATCTCTGAGGAGCACGCCATGACATCGACGAAGGCCCCTTTGACGGTCATCGCGCGGATGCACGCGAAGGACGGTTGCGAAGCGGCCCTGCACGACGCCCTGACAGCGCTCCTGGCACCCACCCGGCAGGCGCCGGGCTGCCTGAAGTACGACCTCCACACCGAGAGGGGCGAGCCCGGCCGCTTCTGGTTCTACGAAGTGTGGCACCACCCCGAGGACCACGCCGCGAATCTGAAGTCGCCGCACATCACCGACTTCCTCGGTCGGACGGCAGTCCTGCTCGACGGTGATCTGGAGGTCCACTTCCTCGACAAGAGCCCGACCGGAGGCTGAGGCCGCTCAACCCGCCCCCGTCCTCCGGCCCGCCTCTCCGGCGGCGAAGCCGGATGAGCCCCAGCCGCGCGCGACAGGCCTCGCCGCGCGGGAGCGGGCGGCGTCGCGCGGATCGAACGCGGTCGTCAGCGGCAGCCGGCTCAGGTCTGCCTCGGTGGACGGGGTGCAGGCACACATGACGTTGCGCCCGTCCCCGTCCCTCGGCCCGAGGTTGGCGACGGCCGTGGCCGTGGCGCCTGCGAGGGGCGCGGCCGTGGCCGCGCCCCACCAGGACCGGTGACGGCCCTTCGCGGTACGGACCGTGGCGGCCGGCTCTTCGGTGCGCCGCGGGATATTCCGGAGCCCGGTCTGACCGTCGACCTACGGCGGCGACACGCTCACCGGTGCGCACCGCGACCGCGCCGCGACGCTCGCCCGGCCGGCAGTGCGAGAGCCTCCGGTCCCACTGAGGCGTAGAGCGCCGTGCCGAACACCGCGAGGCACAGTGCCGTCCAGGTCGCCTCGGGTGTGCCGGCCGGCAACATCATCCAGGTCGCCACCTTCACCGGCACACTGGTCGCCGAGGGCGGAGCGAGGAACGCGAACGCGAGCCAGGTGAAGGGGAACGCCCAGGCGTACCGCCCGCCCGCGACCGCCGCACCGAGGGCGGTCAGCCCCGCCAGCCCCGCGCAGTCCCGGGCGACGAACGCGGTGGTGGTCAGGTCCTGGCCCAGCGTCTGCACCGTCAGGAACACGGCGCCGACGATCGCGCCGCCGAGCAGCACGTGCGCCGCTCTGCGGGGTGCCCAGCGGATCGCGGCACTGCGGTCCAGGTCGAGGTCCTGCCCGCCGAGTCCGATCGAGAGGGCCATGGCGCCGGCGGTGAGGACGACCGCGGGCAGTTGCGACCCACCGGGCGCGCCGCTTCCGTCCCGAGTGAGCGCCCACACGGCCAGGGCGCTGATCAGCACCGTGGCGAGGAACGCGGGCACCTGACGGGAGTGTGCGTACAGCATGAGCCATCTCACCGGGACGGACCGCCTTTGAGTGCCTCGAACGCGTCGCCCTCGCATGAGAGAGCGACGGCGCGCATCGCGTTGATGCGTGCGAGCTGTTGCGCCCGTGGCAGCGCCATGAGCTCCTCCCACACCGGGCGGACCCTGTCGACGACGTGGCGGTTCAACGCTGCCGACCCGGTGCCGGGCAGCGGCTCGAGTTCCCCCAGCACCCAGCCCACCGCGACGGTCTGCGCGAATTGGTCGCTGCCGAACGTGCTCCAGCCGGCGGGACTGCATCCCGGCACCATGCCCTGAGCGATCAGAGCCTTGGTCACCTCATCGCCCTTCGCTGCGGCGAACATGTCGTCGTCGAAGTGGAAGAGCACGGTCGTGCGGGGCCACCGCGGTGTGGAGCCGTCCGGCAGTAGGGCGGTGTTCTCCCGGACCGTCTCCGGCGCCCGGGCGCCCAGCGCGCCGTGCAGCAGACGCAGAGCCTCCTTGGCGGGACCTGCCAGGCCGGCGAGTCGGGCCTGCTGCGTGCTGCTCACGCAGACGGAGCCGTCGCACACCGGCCTCGCTGCGGCCTGGTCGAGGACGAACATCCGGCGCGGGTCCGAGGGCAGGACGAGCAGGGCGAGCGTCACGCCCGCCAGGACGGGCGCCAGTGCGAGCAGCCGGGTATGCAGGGCCGCGGCGACCAGCAGCGCGAAGCCGGTCGACGCCATGCCCAGCATCCAGATCGTCTGTCCGAGGTGCACGGAGGCGGAGAGCGTCACGAACGCGTTCGGCACCCTCTCCACGGCAGGCGACAGCAGGACGAGCCGGTTCGGCTCCGCTGCGGGGGCCCCGGGCATCGTGGCCGTCTCGGCCCGGGCCAGGACCGCCGTGAAGACGAAGGCACCCATGGCGAGCGCGGGCGGGGTGAGCACGGAAGGCAGAGCCCGCGCGGCTCCCATGCCCAGAACCGACCCCGCGACGAGGGCCAGTACGCCCACCAGCGAGATGGGCAGCCAGCCGAGGTGGGTGTACTCGGTGCGGGTGAACACCTGGACTGCGCCCACCAGGATCAGCGACACGAACGCCGCGACCAGGGCCCCTGCCGTCGTGCCCGCCAGCGTGGCCGCGCGGTGCCAGGCGGGACGGGGTGTGCTCGTCAGGAGATCGGAGATCTTCGAGCGGTGGTCGCGCAGGCCCTGAAGTGCTCCGAGTCCTATGGCGAGCGGCCACAGGTAGAAGAGCAGGGTGCGGGTCCAAAGGGCCATGGACGTCCACTGGCCCGTCCACGCCGTGGTGGTGCCCGACCACGGTTCGGAGATCAGGTACAGCAACGCCGACCCCGTAGCCAGGGCCACGACGCCGGCCCATGGGGCCGAGGAGCGCTTCAGCTCGGTGCGCAGGACTCGGACGTTCACCAGTTGCCCCTCGTCTGTCCGGGGGTGAGCAGCAGGGCGGAGTAGCCGCGCTCGAGCGGGCTGTCGCCCACGTGCCCCGGTCCGCCCGCCGCGGCCAGCCGGTCGGGGGTGCCCTGGAAGACGAGCCGTCCTTCGGCGAAGAGCACCACGTCCGTGCAGGCGGCGGCGACGTCCTCCACCAGGTGGGTGGAGACCACGACGCAGGTGTCCGTGCCCAGTTGCTGCAGCAGCTCGCGGAACCGCAGCCGTTGAGCCGGGTCGAGACCGACCGTCGGCTCGTCCAGGAGCAGGATCTCCGGGTCGTTGACGATGGCCTGGGCGATGCCGGCCCTGCGGACCATGCCGCCCGACAGGGCCTTCATCCTCTCGTCGGCGCGGTCCGCCAGGCCGACCCTCTCTATGGCGCGCTGCACGGCGGCGGGTATGTCCGCCTTGGGAACCTCCTTCAGCCATGCCATGTACTCGATGAACTCACGCGCCGTGAAGCGTTTGTAGTAGCCGAACTCCTGCGGCAGATAGCCGATCCGGCGGCGCAGCGCACGCTGGTCCCCCCGACCTCCCGCAGCGGGTTCGCCGAGCAGTTCCAGGGTGCCCCCGCTGGGGCGCAGGACCGTGGCGAGTGCGCGGATCAGGGTGGTCTTTCCGGCCCCGTTGGGTCCGAGCAGGCCGTGCACGCCGGTGCCCAGGGAGAGGTCGAGCCCGTCGACGGCCATCCGTGTGCGACCCACCCGCACTTTCAACCCCGCGGCCCGGACTGCCCAGGCGTGACGTGTCGGCGCCAGGTCGGCTCCGCTCACTGCGGACATCGTGTGGTGTTCCTTCCGGTAGGTCATCGATGGGCTCCCAGCACGGCGAACGCGCCCCTACGGGCGATGACGACACCGGTGGCGAGCGTGAGGATCAGCGCCCACACGGGCAGGCCGCCCCTGTCCAGAGCGACGGGGGTGCGGCTGGTGGTCAGGGCCGGAGCCAGGACAAGGGCGGCCCATACCGTGATGAGTGCGGCGGCGGCGCGAGTCACGCCGATCACGCCGCCCAGCGCCAGGGTCGTGGAGGTGAACGCCAGGCAGGGCAGCAGCCACTGCGCGACTGTCACTCCGGTCATCCAGCCGCCCGCCAGCAGTACGGGGACGACGGCGGCGAGCACGGAGGCGGTGCGGCGCAGGACCAGGGGCAGCCCGGCCCGGGGCGTGGAGGCGGTCAGTTCGTAGGCCGGGTCCAGGCCCCGCGACCAGGACGCCGCGACACCCAGCACGGGCAGGACGGGGGCGAGCAGCAGCACGAGCGGTACCGGTGCCGCGCCGGTGCCGTATCCGGCCAGGTCGAGCAGCAGGGCGAGCAGCGTCACGCTCATGACCATGGCCAGCCAAGGTGCCGTCGTGGGCGTCGCCCACCTGGACAACCAGGTGGGCCGTCGCCGTCGGTGCGGCATCGTGGCGGTGGCGGACAGCAGGGGTTCGAGGTCGGACCGCACGGCGCGCACCAGCGCCGTGACGGTCGGCACTGCCGCGGTGACGGCGGCCGACACCCGGTCGCGGCAGACACGGCATGCCTCCAGGTGGGCTTCCAGGGCCCACACCTCGTCGGCGGCGATATCGCCGTCGCCGCGCGCGTAGGCGTCGATGAGATGTGTCGAGGCGTGTTCCACGCTCATGTCAGGGCCCTCCGCATCTCGGTCCGGGCCCGGCGGGCCCGTGTTTTGACCGTGCCCTCGGGCACGCCGAGCAGGACCGAGGTCTCTCGGACCGACAGCCCGTCGAGCACCATGGCCTGCAGAACCTGTCTGAGCTCCGGCGCGAGGCGCCGCAGCGCGTCGCCGACTTCGCCGTCGGTGCTCGCCGCGAGCGCCTCCTCCTCGGCGGCCGGCGCCGTGCTCCACGGGGCCGCCGCGAGCGGCGGGTCCGCGTGGTGGGCTCTTCTGCGGAACGCGTCGACGAGGCGGCGCGCCGCGATCGTCCACAGCCAGCCGACGGCGGTCCCTCCGACGGCGGCTCCGGCGAACGCACCCGCCGCGCGCCACACCGCCAGATACGTCTCCTGCATGACCTCGGCGACGATCTGTTCGTCGGCGCAGCGGCGTCGCAGGCGGACTGCCAGCCACGGCGCAGTGCGCTGGTACAGCACCTCGAAGGCCGCACGGTCGCCCTTGGCCACCAGCCGGACGAGACTCTCCTCGTCCCGCTCGTCCAGTGCTTTCCTCTCTCGTCTCACACCCGCTAGACGCCCGGCGAGGGCGACGGGTTTTCCGTTCGCTGTGATGCCCGTCACTTTGGCGTCGAGGGGGCCACGGCCCCGCGCCGGGGCCGCCGCGTCGATGAATACCCCGATACAACGAGGCTTGTTGCAGACCCGTCCGGCGGCTGTTCTGCTGGGCGTCGGGGCCTTCGCAGACATGCTCTCCGCGCCTGGCCGGTCCTCGCGCAGATCCACCGCGACGGCGATCCGCTCACACCGTGCAAACGACCCGAAGGCCCGCTCCTGGCGCAGGACCGAAGCCTTGAAGTCCCGGGTCCGCGGCGGTGTCGACCTCGAACAGCCAATGCCGTCAGGCAAGTTGATCTGAAAAGCCGGCTGTCCATGCCGACGCCGAGCAGCACGAACTGCCGGATCCCGGGCACGTAGGCCTGCCGGATCCCGGACGCGGAGACCTGCGGCAAAGTGTTCGGTCACGCGCGCAGGTGGCAGGGGGTCTACCGACCCTTGCCGCGTGACGTCGTGGGGGCTGACGATGTGTCATAGCCGCCAGGCAACGCCGAGACTTCACGGGTTCCGGCAGCAAACCGGATGCTGCATGATCGAACGATGCTGGTCGAACTGGTGAAAGTCTCAAAGTTCCCCTGGAGCCACTGGCTGGCCCAGATCCAGACCCCGTTCGGAGGGACAGCGGTCCGCTGGTGCGGTGACCAAGCCGCGAGGCCGGGCAAGTATCACGTCGAGTGGACGGTCGACGAGGACATCGTCTGGGGGCGGAACGCGAAACCGGCTGCCGGTATCGGACCGGGGGTCCGGCCCGGCGGGCACTGCGTTGTCCTCCGCGGACGACTGGACCTCACAGTGGACGGCGCCGCCGTGCTGGACTTCGATGGCACTCAGATTCTGCTGGACCTCGCTGATCCGCTGCCCGAGGGTGTTGCCGGCACATGGGTCGAGCTCTTCATCGACCGCGACAAGATCGCTCTCTACCCGTACGAACTCCGACCAGAGATCAGTTCTTGACCGCCGCCCACTCCGCCGAGCGGGTCTCATCAATGCGGTCGGACCAATAGTTCATGGTGGCCCCGGGGTCCATGCCGAACGCGAGGCAACGAGCTTGGGGTCCATGGTGTCGACCAGGTTGAGCAGTCGAGTGCAGCGGATCATGCGGGGTGGGAACCCGCCGGCGTCGAGGACGTGGCTGCCACAGGCGGTGGACGCCCGTCGCCCGGACCGCTCGATGGGCCCCTCGCCCGCACGAAGGGCCGGTCGGTGGCGACGCTGTCAGCAGGCCCCGCACAGTTCCAGCCCTGCGAACATGTGCCAGCATATGCTGGCCCCAGATGGCTGGACGAAGACGTTCACCGACCCGCGGGTCCGCGCAGCCGCCGTCGACCGGCTGACATTCAGCGGCTCCATCATCGAGACCGGCACCGACTCCTACCGTCTCGCCGGCGCCCGGGCACGAGCCGAACAACCCGCCAAAGCCGGCCTACACCTGCCGGCCCCGGCTCGACCGTCGCCTCATGGACGGTGGTCGAGCCGGACGGTGCAATCATCTACCCGTCGGCGCGGGCAACAAGCATCGGCTGGAAGAAGCCTGTCTCCCCCGGCATCCGCCACCGGGCGTCGACAAAACCGGCCTCGGCTGCGAGCCCGGCCAACCGGTCTGGGCCGATTGCCCAGTAGGTGGTCCGGCGGACCTGAACACGCCATTCTCCGCCGGCCGGGAGGAGTTGGAAGTGCTCCAAGTCGTAGCGCTCGCCGTCGTCGTGCCAGTGCCAGAGCTGGAAGGTGACTGTCCGTTCTCCGCCGTCGGCACAGTCGGCGGTCCGGTGGACTTGTGGAGGCGTCGAAACGGGGCGGTCGCGCAGCACGTCATCGTAGGGGCGTGTACTGACCAGCAGCAGTCCAGCGGGACGCAGAACGCGGCGCATCTCGGCAAGGGCAGCGTGCACATCCTGCCCCGTCAGCAGATGGGGCAGCGAGTTGTCAGCGCAGACGACGACATCGAACCGGTCGTCGAAAAACGGGAGGCGTCGCATGTCGGCGGCTGCCGTGCGCAGGCTCAGGCTCCGCCGGGCGGCCTCACGGGCAGCGCGGGCGGCGGCGCGAGGGCTGAGATCGGTCCCGGTGACGCGGTGCCCGCGCAGCGCCAAGCCGATGGCCTGGGTGCCGATGCCGCAGGAACAGTCGAGCACCTCCGCGCGATCCTGGCCGATCAGGGCGTCAAGGGCATCCCCTTGCCGGTGGACGCTCGCGTCCCAGTCTGAGTAGATGAGGTGGTAGTCGTCGGCCAGTTCGTCGTAAAAATGCGCCACCGATGTCTCAGGCATGGCCCGAGGCTACCGCGCCTGATCTCTCGGAGGCGCTGGTCGCCCCAGTGATCGACGCGAACGCCCTCACTGACGACAGCGCCGTCATTTTCCGTGCCCCTTTCCGACCGCGCGGATCGACAGCTGCTGTTGAAACTCGGTTCTGGCACACATTCCGTGGGGGGAGCAATTGTCAATTCCGGTGGATGTCTGAAGCGCGGTGGCGGGTTGGTGCCCTGGATGACCTGTCGGCCGGTCGGCGATCCCGTGTTCGGCACGTAGCTGTCAGTCGGCTGCCAGGACCTCCACGCCGAGCGCCGTGAGCTGCTCAACGACGGCGTCGTGGGGGTCGGCGTCGGTGATCAGTCCGCTGATCTTCTCCCAGGGCAGGACGCGGAACCGCGAAGCGGTGCCGATCTTCTCGGACGAGGCGAGGACGTAGGTATCTGCGGCCCGCGCGGCCAGGGCGCGCTTCATCGCGGCCTCCTCTGCGTCGCCGGTGGTCAGGCCCGCCTCGGGGTGCACGCCGGTGACGCCGATGAGGCACAGGTCGGCGGAGACATTCTGCGCGGCCTCGACCGCGGCCGCACCGCAGGCGACCGCGGAGTGCTTGAAGATGCGGCCGCCGAGCAGGAAGAGCTCGACCTGCGGGTGGTCGAGCAGGGCAGCGGCGATCGTCGGACTGTGGGTGATCACGGTGCAGGCCAGGTCCTGCGGGAGCGCGTGGGCGACAGCCAGGGCAGTGGTGCCGCCGTCGAGGATCAGCGCGCCGCCCGGCCGCACCAGCCCGGCGGCCACCGAGGCGACCTTCCGCTTGCCGTCGGGGGCCACGGCCTGCCGGGCGGCGTAGTCCGCCACGGCCGGGGAAACAGGCAACGCCCCGCCGTAGACCCGCTGGCACATTCCCTCGGCCGCCAGATCGCGCAGGTCGCGCCGCACACTGTCCTCGGAGATCCCCAGTGCGGCGGCGACGTCCTTGGCGATGATCTTGCCCTCGCGGGCAAGCATACCCAGCAGGTGGTCACGGCGTTCAGCGGCCAGCATCCGCACTCTCTCCTGTTCTTGCACGTTTCTGCATGTATTGTAGCGCCCGTGACCGACAAGCCCATGCTCATCCTGATCGCCGGGCCTTACCGCTCCGGCACCGACGGCGATCCGCAGGCCATGGCCGCCAACCTCGCCCGCCTCGAAGCCGCCGCCTGGCCCGTCTTCGCCGCCGGCCACCTCCCCGTGATCGGGGAATGGATCGCCCTGCCCGTCCTGCAGTCAGTCGGCGCGGGCCCCACCGACCCCCTCGCCGACCAGGTGCTCTACCCGACCGCCGACCGCCTCCTCGCCCACTGCGACGCCGTGCTGCGCCTGCCCGGCGACTCCACCGGAGCCGACCAGGACGCCGCCACCGCCCGCCGCCGCGGCCTGCCCGTCTACCACGACGTGGCCGAGATTCCCTGCCGCACCCCGCAGGAGACCGCGTGACAAGCCGCCCCGGCATCGACACACCCGACCACCGCGGCCGCACCGCCCTCGACCAGGCCGGACGAGGCCTGGACCGTAACCCCGACGTCGTGATCCGCGACGTCGAACTCACCTCCCAGGGCTGGCACGTCCTGCGCCGCACCACCTTCGACCACCGCCGCCGTGACGGACGCTGGGAAACCCAGCGGCGCGAGACCTACGACCGCGGCAACGGCGCCGTCGTCCTGCCCTACGACACCGAACGTGGCTACGTCTTGCTCACCCGCCAGTTCCGCTACCCGGCCTACGTCAACGACCACCCAGACGGCATGCTCGTCGAAGCGGCCGCGGGGCTGCTCGACGCGGACGACCCGCCGACCGCCGTCCGGCGCGAGAGCGCCGAGGAACTCGGCGTCACCCTCGGCCCGCTCACCCATGTCCTCGACGCCTACATGAGCCCCGGCTCCGTCACCGAGCGCCTCCACTTCTTCGCCGCCTCATACACCCCGGCCGACCGGACCGGGACCGGCGGCGGACTCGAGGAAGACGGCGAAGACATCGAGGTCCTCGAACTGCCCTTCTCAGAAGCCCTCGCCATGACCCGCGACGGACGCATCACCGACGGCAAGACCATCCTGCTCCTGCAATGGGCAGCCCTGGACGGACCCTTCGCCCCCGCAGCGAGCGGCCACTGACCACGCCGCCACTCCGTTGCGGCACCGCATGTTGAGTCGCTACTGCCGCGAGGGCGGTCCGGTCCTCGTGAGCAAAGAGGACGGCTGGGTGAGCCCGGGGTACTTCGTCGTCACAAACGTGGTTGTCCGAGCCCTCTGCTGGCCGTCGGAGTGCGTACTCCGACGGCGTAGTCCCGCCTTGAGCAGGACAGTCATCGGGCGGCGGTGAGAAGTACCTGTATATGGAGGAACGGGAGCTTGGCGGCGGCCGAACATCTGGCGCTTGACCATCTCAAAGTGGTTGACCCGGCCCTCGACTGCGCCGGAGTTCCACTGGCTGGTCAGGCCCTGGACGACGGCGTCCCAGTCCTTCTCCAGGCCGGTGGCGAAAGAGCGGGTGATCTGGTGGCTGCCGCGGTAGCCGAAACTCTGGAGCTCTGAGTGGAGCTGGATCGCGTTGGTGAATCCGTGATGACGCTGATGTGAGTCACGACCAGGGCGGCCGGGTAGGCCCAGCCGGCGTTAGTGGCTCCGAAGCGCCGGAGAAGTCAGGCGTAGGCGTAGTCGGACGACGAGTACTCCGAATAGCAGCCGGCCATCGGGCGTGGAACGTCGCTGCCGCACTGGGCGCAGCTCACCGGGCGGCCACCGTCCCGGCCGCGAATGGTGATCCACTCGCCGCTCTTACCGGTCAGCACTTGACGTAGGTCTTCTTTCCCGTGTGCTCCTGATTCGACCGCAGTTTTGGCAAAGTCGAGGAAGGACAGGCGATGTGTGCAGGAGGGGCACCGAACGTCAACGACCTTCAAAGGGCCCCTGAGGTCCTTGGCGGATACGTCTAGATAGTCGGCCAACTCCAAAGTCTCGGCCTCGTCCATCTCTCGCATGCCCGCTGCCTCGTCGCACGCAAGCCTGGAGATGGACCCCTTCGGCACCTGGTACGTCCGGGTCTCGTCAGGTCTGTCTTTGAGGTATCCGAGAACCTCGTCGAATGTGAGTTGTAGTTGCACTTCCAAACCCCTTCCCCTTGAGGCCTCGGCCGATTCAGCCCTGCAGACCAGTCCCCGCGCGCGCTGATCGCCGGGTTCGGACCACTCGGCGAGCCAGTTCGCCATTGCGCGTCGGCAGCCCCCATCACATCAGAATTTCACACCCAAATTATTGGTTGATCCGACCTGCCGGTCGAGCCGCTCGCCGTACATGGACCGACTGCAACTTGCGGCACATGCAAGGGGCATTGAGTCGGTGACGGCACCCTCAACGCTCCCATCCGAATACCACCGTAACCGGCGCCGTAGGGTCC
>NZ_JBMNDR010000137.1:0-15403 GCF_052543235.1 Streptomyces sp. SAS_272
GACGGTCCCTCCACGCGCGCGTGGAGGGCCCGTCGTCCGCCGAGTCGCTCAGGGTTCGAGCACCAGGGTGTCGACGGTGCTGCCCTCGACCGCCTTCTTGTCGAAGGACCAGTCGAGCAGTTCACCGTCGGCCCACTTGCCGGTCTGGTCGGTGTAGTGGGCGCTGAAGGCATGCCCCGAGGCGCCGGTGAGGTTGATCCACTTCGACTTGTCGAGGTCGGCGAGGTTGACCACCATCCGCATCGACGGCACCCACACCACTCCGTAACCGCCGGCCGCGTTCCAGCCGGTCGCGTCGACCGTCGCCTCGCCCCCGCCGAGCTTCCAGGGGCCCCGGTTGAGGATGTACTGCAGGAACCCGGGTCCGCTGGTGCCCAGGGTCTGGTTCTTCAGGAACAGGCGGTGCAGCCGGCCCCAGCTCCAGGTGTCGATGTCCTTGCCGAGCTTGGCGGTCAGCTCCCAGCGGGCGTCGATCATGGCCCGCTCGAACAGCTTGTCCCGGTCGTGGACGGCTTCGGGGCGGGTGCCGACGGCGGGCGTCGTCCACCACGGGCTGTCCTTCTTCTCCACGAGCCGGCGCACCACCTCGAACCAGCGGTCGCCCCCGTCCGGCTGCGCCTGGTCGGCGTCACGCTGCCCGCACTCGCGGACCTTGTCCGTGTCGTCGACGGGCCCGGTGGTGTTGACCGGGTCGACCCACAGGCACTGGCCCTTGACGCGCAGCTCCTTGGGCAGCTTGTTGCCGAAGGCCAGCTTCAGGATGTTGCGCCAGACCGCGTTGAAGTAGGCGGCGGCGGCCGAGTCGGCGTCCTGGCTGTAGTCCCAGCCCTGCAGGAGGTTCTGCGCCTCACGGACGTCGGGGTCCTTCAGGTTGATCTTCAGCAGGTACGGCCTCAGCAGCTTCGCGATCTGGCTGTCGTCGTCCAGCTGCATCTGCCGCATGTCGTCCGTGGAGATCTTGCCGCCGCCCTTGATCTTGCTCTTGATCAGGTCGGTGATCCGCTGGCTGCGCGCGCCGTAGCCCCAGTCCGTGGTGAGCGTGTAGGGGTACTTGTCCTTGTCGATCACGGCCTGGTTGGCGGTGACGATGTACCCGCGCGCGGGGTCGTACTCGTAGGGCAGCTCGTCGAACTTGATGTAACCCCGCCACCGGTACCTGGAGTCCCAGCCTTCCGCCGGCACGGCGCCGTCGACGCCCTTCGCGCGCGTGGGGATCTTGCCGGGCAACTGGTAGCCGATGTGGTTCTGCGTGTCGGCGTAGACGAGGTTCTGCGAGGGCACGTCGAAGAGCTCGGCCGCCTTGCGGAAGTCCTTCCAGTCCTTCGCCTTGTTCATGGCGAAGACGGCGTCCATGGTCGTGCCCGCTTCCAGCGCGGTCCACTTCAGGGCCACGCCGTAACCGTCGCCGCGGTCGGGCGCCTCGCCCTCGACCTTGGCCTTCTTGCCGACGTCGACGAGCTCGTCGTCACGGTCGGACAGCAGGGGCATCTTGTCCTCGGTCTGCCGGACGACGATCTTCTTGGAGTCGCCGCCCGCGACCTTGATGGTCTCCTCGCGCGTGAGGAACGGCTTCACCTTGCCGTCGTACTCGTAGCCGTCGTCCCCGGAGAGCTTCTCCAGGTAGAGGTCGGTGACGTCGACGCCCGAGTTGGTCATGCCCCAGGAGATGTCCGCGTTGTGGCCTATGACGACGCCGGGCATCCCCGCGAAGGTGTAGCCGGCGACGTCGTACTGGCACGTGCTGGAGACCTTCCGGCAGTGCAGGCCCATCTGGTACCAGACGGAGGGCAGCGAGGCCGACAGGTGCGGGTCGTTGGCCAGCAGCGGCTTGCCGGTGATCGTGTGCGCGCCGCCGACGACCCAGCTGTTGGAGCCGATGCCGTTGCCGTTCACGCCGACGGCGGTGGGCAGGTCGTCCAGGACGTCGTAGAGGCCCGAGAGCTGGCTCTGCAGGGCCGAACCCGAGCCGCCCGACGTGCCGCCGCTGCCGGACGCGTCGCCGGAGCCGCCCGCCGAGCCGCTTCCGTCGCCGGAGCCGCTGCCGCCCTGGCCGTCGCCCTGCTCGAACGTCTTGGTCAGCTTGTCGTACTGGCCTTCCTGGACGATCGGCTGGTTGGCCCCGTAGCGGTACTCCGGGTACAGGTCGGCGATCTGCTGCGGGCCGAGGCGGCTGGTCATCAGGGCGCGGTCGATCTCGTCCTGCATGTTGCCGCGCAGGTCCCAGGCCATCGCCTTCAGCCAGGACACCGAGTCGACCGGGGTCCACTCGGCGG
Source organism: Streptomyces sp. SAS_272 (assembly GCF_052543235.1). Classification (NCBI taxonomy): domain Bacteria; kingdom Bacillati; phylum Actinomycetota; class Actinomycetes; order Kitasatosporales; family Streptomycetaceae; genus Streptomyces; species Streptomyces sp. SAS_272. The sequence goes on from NZ_JBMNDR010000137.1 coordinate 2,274, forward strand.
GCTTGTAGTCGTTGGTGAACCCCAGGGCCGCGTACTCCAGGGAGATGTCCGCGCCGTCCTTGCCCTCGAGATAGGCGTTGACGCCCTGGGCGTATGCCTGGAGGTACTTCTTGGTGGAGGCGGAGAGCTTGGTGTCGTACTCCGTCTTGGCGATCCGGTCCCAGCCCAGGGTGCGCAGGAACTCGTCGTTGTCGACCTGGCTCTCGCCGAACATCTCCGACAGTCGCCCGGAGGTCATGTGCCGGCGGACGTCCATCTCGTAGAAGCGGTCCTGGGCCTGTACATAGCCCTGCGCCATGAACAGGTCCGCGTCGGAGTCCGCGTAGATCTGCGGGATGCCGTAGCCGTCCCGCTGGACGCTCACGGGCCCGGCGAGGCCCTTGAGCGTGATCGAACCCGTGGTCTGCGGGAAGGACGCGCGGACCGTGCTGATGGACCAGTAGGCGCCGTAGGCGATGCCTCCGATGATGGCCAGCACCAGTACAAGAACGATCAAACGGGCTTTGCGCCCCTTCTTCCTGCCGGACTTGACGGGCTTGTCACCCGATGTGGCGGTGGTGTTGGGGGGCATCGCTGTCCTTGCTGTCCTAACGCGAGCGGCAGGCGGGCTGTCCTTTGAATGAGCGCTGGAGCAACCATAGGCGCAGGGGTCTGCGCCACTTGACGCGGAGTCGGGTACCGGCGCGGAAGGATGTTCGATCTCACGGTCGCGGAGCGTCAAGAAATCGTCAAGAGTTAGGTAAGGTAATGAAGTACTTGGGCCCGGGGCGCGCAGCTTCGTGTCCCATGTGACCAGTGCACATGTGCGCCCGTGCCCGAGGCGCGCGCGCCGGTGAAGGGAACCGCCGCTGACTGTCCACCACCTCAACCAGCTCCTGCTCGTCTGCTCCCTCGTACTGCTCGTCGCCGTCGCGGCGGTCCGGATCTCCTCACGCAGCGGGCTCCCCAGCCTGCTCGTCTACCTGGGGATCGGCATCGCCATGGGCCAGGACGGCATCGGCGACATCCACTTCGACAACGCCGAACTGACCCAGGTCATCGGCTACGCCGCCCTGGTCGTGATCCTCGCCGAGGGCGGCCTGGGCACGAAGTGGAAGGAGATCCGGCCGATCCTGCCCTCCGCCACGGCGCTGGCGCTGGCCGGCGTCGCGGTGAGCGTCGGCGTCACGGCCACGGCCGCGCACTTCGTGACGGGGCTGGAATGGCGGCAGGCGCTGATCATCGGCGCGGTGGTGTCCTCGACGGACGCGGCGGCGGTCTTCTCCGTCCTGCGCAAGATCCCATTGCCCGCGCGCGTGACCGGCACCCTGGAGGCCGAGTCCGGCTTCAACGACGCCCCGGTGGTCATCCTGGTCGTCGCCTTCTCCACGGCCGGGCCTGTCGAGCACTGGTACCTGCTTCTGGCCGAGATACTGCTGGAGCTGGCGATCGGCGCCGCCATCGGCCTCGCGGTCGGCTGGCTGGGCTCCTGGGGTCTGCGGCACGTGGCCCTGCCCGCCTCCGGCCTCTACCCGATCGCCGTCATGGCGATCGCGGTCACCGCGTACGCGGCCGGCTCGCTCGCACACGGCAGCGGTTTCCTCGGCGTCTACCTCGCCTCGATGGTGATGGGCAACGCCAAGCTGCCGCACTGGCCCGCCACGCGCGGGTTCGCCGACGGCCTCGGCTGGATCGCCCAGATCGGCATGTTCGTGCTGCTCGGCCTGCTGGTCACCCCGCACGAGCTCGGGGACGACGTGCTGCCCGCACTCGTCATCGGCCTGGTGCTGACCATGGTCGCCCGCCCGCTCAGCGTCGTCCTGTGCCTGACCCCGTTCCGGGTGCCCTGGCAGGAGCAGACGCTGATGTCCTGGGCGGGGCTGCGCGGCGCCGTGCCCATCATCCTGGCGACGATCCCCATGGTGAACGGCGTCGACGCCAGCCGCCGCATCTTCAACATCGTCTTCGTCCTGGTCGTCGTCTACACCCTGGTCCAGGGGCCGACGTTGCCCTGGCTGGCCCGCAAGCTGCGGCTCGGCGGCGACCCCGAGGCCGCCGACCTGGGCGTCGAGTCGGCGCCGCTGGAGCGGCTGCGCGGGCACCTGCTGTCCGTGGCGATCCCCGAGGGATCGAAGATGCACGGCGTCGAGGTCGACGAACTGCGGCTGCCGGCCGGGGCCGCCGTCACCCTCGTCGTGCGCGACGGGACGTCGTTCGTGCCGCTGCCCGCGACCGTCCTGCGGCACGGCGACGAACTCCTCGTCGTGGCCACCGACCCGGTCCGCGACGCGGCCGAGAAGCGGCTGCGCGCCGTCGGGCACGGCGGAAAGCTCGCCGGATGGCTGGGCACCGGCGGCGACACCCGTTAAGCGCGTGTTTCGCACCGTTCACACCCCCCGTATCCCTGGGTGACCGGCCCGGCGGTGCTCCTTTTCACAGGTGGGGACCGCCTTCATCCCTGTACGATGAAGGCGCACTTTGATCGAACCAACTCTGCCTGACGCAGAGCTGGCGCGACCGTATGGCGGCCGGGACACCCTCGCAGCGGAGACCGGCATCTACCGCAGCACGCGCAAGAGGACAGCTCTCGGCGCCCCCGCACGGGCGCGCTACCAGGCGGCAGAAAGGCACGGGCCGTGGCATCCACGGTCACCACCGAGCCGTCGAAGGACTCGTCGGCATCCGCCCCCCGCCCGGGATACGGGCAGCTGCTGCGCACCCGCGGCGCCTGGACGTTCCTGCTGCCCGGCTTCGCCGCCCGCCAGCCGTTCGCGATGCTCACCCTCTCCATCGTGCTCCTCGTGCAGCACACCACCGGCTCGTACGGGGCGGCCGGCGCCGCCGCGGCCGTCACCGGCGTCTCCATGGCGCTGTTCGCCCCCTGGAGCGGCCGTCTCGCCGACCGCCACGGGCAGCGCGCCGTGCTGGTCCCCGGCGTCCTCGTTCACACCGTGTCGGGCCTGGCGCTCACCGCCCTCGCCCTCGCCCACGCACCGCTGTGGGCGGTGTTCGCGGCGGCCGTGCCCACGGGCGCCTCGGTGCCGCAGGTCGGCCCCATGGTGCGGGCCCGCTGGGGTGTGCGGCTGAAGGGCTCGCCCCTGATGACCACCGCGGCGGCCTTCGAGTCCGTCACCGACGAGCTCACCTTCGTCTTCGGCCCGCTGCTGGCGACCGCCCTGTGCACCGTCGTGCATCCGGCGGCCGGTCTGCTCACCGAGGCCTCGCTGACCCTGCTCGGCGGGCTGCTGTTCGCCGCGCAGCGGAGCACACAGCCCCGGGTCGCCGCCGCCGGGCACGCGCGCGTGGAACACTCCTCGGCCCTGCGCGTCCCCGGAGTGCGCGTGCTGATCGTGACCTTCCTGGGCATCGGCTCCGTCTTCGGCGGCATGCAGGTCTCGCTGGCCGCGTTCACCGAGTCGATCGGCGAGCCCGGCCTCAACGGCGTCCTGTACGGCACCTTCGCCGCGGGCAACATGCTCTCCGGCCTGGTCTGCGGCGCCGTCGCCTGGAAGGCAGCGCCGCAGCAGCGTCTGGTCGTCGCCTACGCCGCGCTGGCGCTCGTCGCCTCCGGGCTGTGGGCGGCGCACTCGGTGCTCGTGCTGGCGGGCCTCGGCCTGCTGGTCGGCATGTGCATCGCGCCCGCGCTGATCACCGGCTACACCCTGGTCGAGGGCCTGGTCCCGGCCGGCGCCCGCACGGAGGCCTTCACCTGGCTGACCGGCGCGGTGGCGCTCGGTCAGGCCGCCGCCGTCACGATCGCCGGACAGCTGGAGGACCGCCTCTGGGGCGGCTCCGGATTCCTGGTCCCGATGGGCGGCACGCTGCTGGCCCTGGTCACCCTGCTGGCCCTGCGGTCGAGGCTGGCTACGCGTCCCCGCGAGCGCACCGTCGCACGTGGCGTCGGTCACCGCGTGCCGGTGACAGTGGACTGAACCCGGGGAATGCGTCAAGATAGACCGTCGTTAGCACTCACTGAGTGAGAGTGCCAGGAGGAAGACAGTGCCGACCTACCAGTACCAGTGCACCGAGTGCGGCGAGGGCCTCGAGGCGGTGCAGAAGTTCACCGACGACGCCCTGACCGAGTGCCCCAACTGCGGTGGCCGCCTCAAGAAGGTGTTCTCCGCCGTCGGCATCGTCTTCAAGGGCTCCGGTTTCTACCGCAACGACAGCCGCGGCTCCTCGTCGAGCAGCTCGCCGGCGTCGTCGTCCTCGAAGCCGTCGACGTCCGGTTCCGACACGAAGTCGTCGAGCACGAGCTCCTCGTCCTCCTCGGACTCCAAGTCGTCGAGCAGCGGCACCTCCGCGGGCAGCAGCTCCGCCGCGTAGGACGCCTTTCTTACGAGACCCTGTCGTCGTCCGACGGCGGGGTCTTCGGCGTTCCCCCGCACGGTTAGGGTGCCGTGCATGGTGAACAAGGCGAACGCAGAGATCGGTGTGATCGGCGGCTCCGGCCTCTACTCGTTCCTGGACGACGTGACCGAGCTCCAGGTCGACACCCCCTACGGGCCGCCGAGCGACTCCCTCTTCCTCGGCGAGGTGGCCGGCCGGCGGGTCGCCTTCCTGCCCCGGCACGGACGCGGCCACCATCTGCCGCCCCACCGCATCAACTACCGGGCCAACCTGTGGGCGCTGCGCTCGGTCGGGGTGCGTCAGGTGCTCGGCCCGTGCGCGGTGGGCGGCCTGCGCCCCGAGTACGGGCCCGGCACGCTCCTCGTGCCCGACCAGCTGGTCGACCGCACCAAGTCGCGGACCGGGACCTACTTCGACGGACTGCCGCTGCCCGACGGCACGGTGCCCCAGGTGGTGCACGTGTCGCTGGCCGACCCCTACTGCCCCGCCGGACGGGCGGCGGCGCTCAAGGCGGCGCGCGGCCGCGAGTGGGAACCGGTGGACGCGGGAACCCTCGTCGTGATCGAGGGACCGAGGTTCTCCACCCGTGCCGAATCGCTGTGGCACCAGGCGCAGGGCTGGTCGGTAGTGGGCATGACGGGCCACCCGGAAGCCGCGCTGGCCCGTGAACTCGAGCTCTGCTACACCACGTTGACCCTGGTCACCGATCTGGACGCGGGCGCCGAGAGCGGCGAGGGCGTCTCGCACGAGGAAGTCCTGCGCGTGTTCGCGGCGAACGTGGACCGACTGCGGGGCGTGCTGTTCGACGCGGTGGCGGCGCTGCCGTCGACACAGGACCGCGACTGCGGGTGCCGGAACGCGCTGGGCGGAATGGACCCGGGGTTCGAACTGCCGTAGGCAGGATGGGCTCAGGCGCGGGGTGTGGGGCGCGAGGTGTGGGGCGCGGAGTGCGGGATGCGGGGTGCGGGATGCGGGGTGAGGCGGGCGCGGGCACGGAGATGCGGTGGTGCCGGCTTCTCCGGCGGGTTGCGAGGGGCGCGGGGGCGGGTCGCGGAGACGGGGAGGATCGCGGGGGCGGGGAGGGTCGCGGGGGCGGGGAGGGTCGCGGGGGCGGGGAGGATCGCGGGGGCGTGGCGGGCCGTGAAGGCCGCGGGGGCTGGAACTCCTCGTTCGGGTGAGGGAGTTGTCCACAACCCGTGGATGGTCCACCGGCTCCGGCGAGGGGCGGCGCGAACGGCCATCGTGGCTGTGCAAGCCCGTTCCTCGTCGCAAGCCCGTTCCTCGTCGCAGGTGGTGACCTCGTCGTGTCCCTCACGCCTCCCTTCGCTCCCCTGTCCTCCGCACCGTTTCCGGCCGGGCCCGGCCGTCCCGCGGCTTCCCCCTCGGCCCCCTCGCCTGCCCGCCCCTTCTTCCCGTCGGCGCCCTTCCCGGCGTTGTCCCCGACCCGGTCCGCGACTCCGTCCCCGTCCCCGTCCCCGTCCCCGTCTCCGTCCTTCCCCCGACCACCGGGTGCGGAGGCCCCCGCCAACCGGGAGGTGCCGCCCTTTCCTCCGGTGCGCGTCCGCGGCGGGCTATACCGGCTGAGCCCGATGGGCCGGTCGGCCCGAGGTCGCAGGCGTGCCCTCGCGGTCGGTCTCGCGGTCACCGCCGTCGCGCTGGTGGCGGCCGGGCCGCGGATCGGCGATCCGGTGCGCGGGCACCCGTCCGAGGGAAGCGGCACAGGCGCGTCGGCCCGCGCGCGGTCGGCGCTGCGCGCCCCCGTCCCGAGCGCGCGCCCCGCCCGGAAGCTGTCGGCCCCGGTGCGGATCGCCGATGCCGCAGCCGTCCGGCTGCTGCGCCCCGGAGACCGGGTGGACGTCATCGCCGCCGAGCAGACGGCGCGGGGGGCCACGGCCCGGGTGGTCGCCCGTGGAGCGCTCGTCACCAAGGTGCCCGAACTGCTGGACGCCCCGGCCGGGGACCCCGGGCCGGGAACTGACGCGGGCGCGCTGGTCGTCCTGTCGGTGCCCCGGTCAACCGCGGAGCGCCTCGCGGGCGCGAGCGCCTCTGCGCGACTTTCGGTGACCCTGTGGTGACGTCAAGTCCCCCCTTCGGGGGACCTCGTTGGACACGCATGCCGAGCGTTGACGTAGGTTGCGGAGCTGTTTGTTCCACAACCTGTACATGCGAGGAGTGTCCCCGACGTGAGCGAACAGAAGGCAAGCGTTCTGCAAGGCTTCAAAGCCTTCCTGATGCGTGGCAACGTCGTCGATCTGGCCGTCGCGGTGGTGATCGGCGCGGCCTTCACGAACATCGTCAACTCGGTCGTGAAGGGGATCATCAACCCGATCATCGGAACCATCGGCACGAAGAACCTGGACAGCTACAGCTCCTGCATCAAGGGGGATTGCACCGGGACGGGCGACAGCGCGACCGGTGTCCGGATCCTGTGGGGGTCCGTCCTCGGCGCGACCCTCACGTTCGTGATCACCGCGGCGGTCGTGTACTTCCTGATGGTCCTGCCCATGGCCAAGTACCTGGCGAGGGTCGAGGCCCGCAGGAAGGCCAAGGAGGGCACGCGGGAGATCATCGAGGTGACCGAGCTGGAGGTGCTCAAGGAGATCCGCGACGCCCTGGTCGCCCAGCGGGGCAACGGCCACAGCGAGCGGTAGCGGCGGCACTGCCGGGGGCCGCGCGAAAGGCCGTCCGGCAGGCCGACCGGCAGGCTCTGCGGCCGGTGCGGTCCCGGGTGCCGGTGTGGTCCGGGGTGCCGGGGTGGCCGGTGCGGTCCGCGGTGCCGGGGTGGCCGGTGCGGTCCGCCGTGCCGGTGTGGCCGGTGCGGTCCCGGGTGCCGGTGTGGCCCGGGCGGTGTCAGATGTGGTGGGGCGGCTTCTCGTCGAGGAACCGCCTGAGGTCGGCGGCGCTGTCGCCGTCGGCGGCCGGGCGCTCGCCCCACCCCTGGTCGGTGTCGTCGGAGGACTGTCGGTCCAGCGGGTCGTCGAAGTTCAGCGTGGCCTTCTGGTCGCGCGGCTCGGCGGCGGAGGGGCTGCTCATGGGTCAAGGGTACGGCCCGGGCAGCCGGCCGCGCCGGGGCCGGCTCCTCCGACGCGGAGACTGCGACACGGCCCGCGACGGCCGACGGCGGGTGGCCCGTGGAGAGGATTTTCCCGCCGTCGTCTGCTGTGCTGGGGCCCATGACGTCCCGTACGACTCCGCCGGCCCCTCACTCCGGCGCGCCCTCCCCCGCCCGCGGGAGACCGGTGCGCACACTCACCTCGCGCGGGAGGGACGAGGCGCATCGGGTGGCCTCGCCGCTCGAGCTCTTCTTCGATCTCTGTTTCGTGGTCGCCGTCGCCCAGGCGGGCGTCCAGCTGGTGCACTCCGTGGCGGAGTCCCACGCGGGCGAGGGACTCCTCAACTACGCGATGGTCTTCTTCGCCATCTGGTGGGCGTGGATGAACTTCACCTGGTTCGCCTCGGCCTACGACAACGACGACGTCCTCTACCGCGTCGTCACGCTGGTGCAGATCGCCGGAGTGCTGGTGCTCGCCGCGGGGGTGTCCCGGGCGTTCGAGAGCCACAGCTTCCTGGCCGTCTGGCTGGGCTACGCCATCATGCGCGTGGCCATGTCCTCGCAGTGGCTGCGGGTGGCGCTGTCGACGCAGGGCGCGGAGCGGACGGCCGCGCTGCGATACGCGGGCGGCGTGCTGGCCTGCCAGGTCGGCTGGCTCGGGCTGCTGATCCTGCCCGAGGGCGGCAGGACATGGCTGTTCCTGGCGATGGCGGTGGTGGAGATGTGTGTGCCGCTCTACGCCGAGAAGGACCGGCCGACGTCCTGGCATCCGCACCACATCGCGGAGCGGTACGGGCTGTTCACGATCATCGTGCTCGGCGAGACGATCGCGGCGGCCACGGTCGCGGTGAAGTCCGGCATCGACGAGAGCGACGCGCTGGGCGAGCTGCTGCCGATCGCGGTGGGCGGGTTGCTGATCGTCTTCGCCGCCTGGTGGATCTACTTCGTGGTGCCCATCCACGGTCATCTCCGCTCCAGCAGGCAGGCGTTCCTGTGGGGGTACGGGCACTACTTCGTCTTCGCCTCCGCCGCCGCGATCGGCGCGGGCCTGGAGGTCGCCGTCGAGCAGGCGACCGGCGCGGCCCATCTCTCGACGTCGGCCGCGTCGGCTGCCGTGACGCTGCCGACGGCACTGTTCCTGTCGACGGTCTGGGTCCTGCACGCGCGGCACTTCAAGGTGGGCTTCGCCCAGCAGTCGGTGCTGCCCGTCACCGCGCTGCTGGTGATCTGCTGCACCTTCCTCGGCGAGTGGGCGGTCCTGGCGGCGGGCCTGGTGGCGGCGCTGGCCGTCGCGACCGGGACGACGCTGACGGCGCGCACGCCGGCACGGGAGTCCGGGGCGGCGGGGGAGGCCGCGGAAGCCCGGCAGGGCACCGAGGCACAGGAGGGCATCGAGGCGACGGAGAGCCGGGAGGGCTCGGGCCCAAAGGCGCCGGACAGCCGGGAGGGCTCGGGCCCGGAGGCGCCGGACAGCCGGGAGGGCTCGGGCCCGGAGGCGCCGGACAGCCGGGAGGGCTCGGGCCCGGAGGCGCCGGACAGCCGGGAGGGCTGACTTCGGCCGGGAGACGGGCATGTTGGGCGAGACTGCCCGCATGACAGTTGACGCTCTGACGGACGTCGCCGGCCTGCGGGTCGGGCACGCCACGCGGACGGGCGACGGGTGGCTCACCGGTGCCACGGTCGTCCTCGCACCGGAAGGCGGCGCCGTGGCCGCCGTCGACGTGCGCGGCGGCGGTCCCGGCACCAAGGAGACCGACGCCCTCGATCCGCGCAACCTGGTCCAGCGGGTCGAGGCGATCGTGCTGACCGGCGGCAGCGCCTACGGGCTGGACGCCGCGTCCGGGGTGATGGCCTGGCTGGAGGAGCAGGGCCGCGGGATCCCCGTCGGCCCGGACCCACGGCACGTCGTGCCGGTGGTACCGACCGCCTGTGTCTTCGACCTGGGCCGGGGCGGCGACTTCCGGGCCCGCCCGGACGCGGCCACCGGACGGGCGGCCGTGGAGGCTGCCGCGGCCTGCGAGCCAGGTGCACCGGTGCCGGAGGGCTGCGTCGGCGCGGGCACGGGCGCGGCCGTCGGAGCGATGAAGGGTGGGGTGGGGACCGCCGGCGTCGTCCTCGCGTCGGGGGTCACGGTGGCCGCGCTGGTGGTGGCCAACGCCGTCGGGTCGGTACTGGATCCGGAGACGGGGGTGCTGTACGGGGAGTTGTTCCAGGGGCGCGTGACCTACCCGCGGGCGCGGGTGCACGAGGCCGCGCGCCGTCGGCTGGCCGAGAGCGCGGCGAGGAACGCCCCTGCGCCGCTCAACACGACGCTCGCGGTGGTGGCCACCGACGCGGACCTGTCGAAGGCGCAGGCGCAGAAGCTGGCGGGGACGGCCCACGACGGCATCGCGCGTGCGGTGCGGCCGGTGCACCTGCTCCATGACGGCGACACCGTCTTCACGCTGGCGACGGGCGCGCGTCCGCTCGACCCCGGCAACCCGCTCGCCCTGAACGAAGTGCTCGCGGCGGGTGCGGACATGGTGACGCGGGCGATCGTGCGGGCCGTGCGCGCCGCCGAGTCGGTGGATGTGCCGGGCGGGACCTGGCCCTCGTACCGGGAGTTGTACGGCGAGGCCTGAAGTCCGCACCGGTGACGCCCCACCCGCAGCGGCAGCGGCGTGAGCCGTCCGGCAGGACGGTTGCCCGTACCGGCAGGGCGAGTGCCTTTACCGGCAGGGACGGTTGCCCGTACCGGCAGGGCGAGTGCCTTTACCGGCAGGGGTGGTTGCCCGTACCGGCAGGGCGAGTGCCCTTACCGGCATGGGCGGTTGCCCATAGCGAACCGACAGGGGCGGTTGCCCGTACCGGCTGCGCTTACCGGCCGGCGCGATTGTCCGGGTTCTGTCACGCGACGGCGTCAACCGGGACCGGAGGGAACCCCGTCCGCCGCCGGGCCCCTCCTTGTCCACGTACCGGAGCGGATACCGGAGCGGATCACTCACCTCACACGAAGTTGGAGCAGCCCGTGACAACGGCGGACAAAGCAGCGCGGCGCGCAGTGGCGGCCTGTGCGGCCCTGATCGTCGGGGCCCTGACCCTGACCGCCTGCGGGGGCAGTGCCAGCGCCGAGGACGAGAACGCCAAGGGCGGCAAGAACGGCGCCGGCGGCACGAGCGCCGTCCGGACGTCCACCGCGAAGATCGTCATTTCGGCGAAGGACGGCTCGACGGGCGCGTCGATCAACACGACCGGGGTGAAGGTCAGCGAGGGCCGGCTCACCGAGGTGCAGATGACGATGGCCGGGTCCGGACAGGCCGTCGAGGGCGTCCTGTCGGCGGACGGCGCCGACTGGAAGCCGAAGGAGCAGCTGGAGCGCGGGACGAAGTACCGGATATCGGCGACCGCGAAGGACGCGGACGGCAGGACGGCCGCCGCCAACTCCATCTTCACCACGGTCTCCTCGGCCGACAGCTTCATCGGCACGTACACGCCGGACGACGGCACGACGGTGGGCGTGGGGATGCCGGTGTCGTTCACCTTCGACAAGGCCATCGGCGACAGGAAGGCCGTGCAGTCACACATCACGGTCACCTCCAGCAGCGGCCAGCAGGTGGTGGGGCACTGGTTCGGAGCGCAGCGGCTGGACTTCCGGCCCGAGGAGTACTGGAAGGCCGGCTCCAAGGTCACGATGAAGATCGACCTGGACGGGGTGGAGGGCGCGAACGGGCTCCACGGCGTGCAGAAGAAGACGGTCACCTTCACGGTCGGGCGTTCGCAGGTCTCCACGGTCGACGTGAACACGCAGACCATGACGGTGGTGCGGGACGGCCGGACGCTGAAGACGATCCCGATCTCGTCGGGCGACGCCGAGCACACCACCTACAACGGCCGGATGGTGATCTCCGAGAAGTTCACGCAGACGCGCATGAACAGCAGGACGGTCAACCTGGGCTCCGAGTACGACATCCCGGATGTTCCGCACGCGATGCGGCTGACCGCGTCCGGCACCTTCCTCCACGGCAACTACTGGTACAGGAAGGGCAATCCGCCCTTCGGGCGTACCGGCACCAGTCACGGCTGCGTGGGGCTCGCCGACGTTCAGGGCGCGCGGGGCGACACACCCGCCAAGTGGTTCTACGACCAGTCGCTGATCGGTGACGTGGTGGTCGTCGAGAACTCACCCGACAAGACCGTGGCCCCGGACAACGGCCTCAACGGGTGGAACCTGTCGTGGGCGGATTGGACCGCCGGAAGCGCGGTCTGACCGTATGACCGGCGGTTTCTGAGGGTACGTGGGGCCGTGCGGGAACCGATCGCGCGGCCCGAGCGTTTTCCTCGACGTACGTTTTCTCGGTTCCCGGACATGATGTCCGACCGAGGGGCTACGGTATGCACCCACAAGGTGACATGCAGCAACGCCGGGAGAAGCCTTGAGCGTTCCGTACGAGACCACAGCGTACGAGCCAGCCGAGTCGCCCGAGTCTCCGGAGGAGCACCTCGCGCGACTGCTGGGTCGCGCCCTGAACTCCTTCGAACTGCCCGACGAGGCCCTGCGCCGGCTCGACTACGCGCTGGCCCACGACAGTTCCCTGCACTCGGCGCACCACAGCGCGGGCCTGCACCGGGAGACCTACCGGCACACCTGGCTGCTGGCCGACGGCTGTGCGCTCACGCTGTGGGAGCTGGTGCACAACACCGCGCCGGGCAGCGAGCCGCAGCACGAGGTGTACGTCGACGAGGAAGAGCTGCGCGCCGCCACCGCCCGGCTGCCACTGCCGTCGGACACGCCGGACTTCGAACTGCCGGTGCTGGTACAGCTGTCGCCGGTGCCCGCACCCCGGCACATGTACGTGCCGGACGACTCGGCGGACCACGCGCGCAGACTGCTGCGCCGCGCGGAGAACCCCGATCGGCCCGGTGCGGACACGACCGCGCTGCTGAAGTCGGCGTTCGCACACCAGATCACCCAGGCCTTCGGGCGCCCCTGCCGTGCCGGCCGGATCGGCCTCGGCTACTCGCTCTACGAGCACGCCTTCCTGCTGCGCGACGGCCAGGAGATCTCCCTGTGGGAGGTGGAGCACACGGCCACGCCCGACGGCCGTCACATGTGCGAGGTGTACGCGTCGGAGGACGCGGCACGCGACGCGATGGAGCGCCGGGCGGCCCAGGTCTCCTGAGGAGCGGGGCGTCCGGCCGGGTATCAGCGTCCGTCGCCGAGCCTGCGCACGAGGCCCGCGAACGCGTCCTCCTCCGCCACGGAGAGTTCGACGGTCTCCCGGTGGGGACCGGTCCGCTCCCGACCCCGCAGGACGGGAAGAGCGGGAAGGACGGGGAGGACCGGAACGGCGCGCAGTGCCGCGTGAGCCGCAGCGCGTGCCCGCATACGGCGCAGGACCCGGGTCAGGACGAGCAGCCAGACGACGGACGCCGCGGCGAGAACGGTCAGGGCCGTCAACTGTGCGGGCGTGAGATGCACGGGCATACCGCCAGTACACACCACGGTCCGGGACTTCGGCCCCGGACCGTGACGTATCTCGCAGGCCACGCACATCCCCGGATATCCGCGACGTGCACAGGGCCCGCCCCGGGCCCCGGGGCCGCAGCGCCGGGCGGAGGCCAGGACCGGGCGGAGGCCCGGGAGGGGAGGCCAGGACCGGGCGGAGGCCCGGGGGGCGGAGGCCGGGGCCGCAGGCCCGAGGCCGGGGCCGGGGCCACAGGCCCGAGGCCGGGGCCGGGGCCGCAGGCCCGAGGCCGGGGCCGGGGCCGC
>NZ_JBMNDR010000138.1:0-15349 GCF_052543235.1 Streptomyces sp. SAS_272
GAGAGCACTGCCTCCCCGGGCCCCGGCGTGGGACAGGTCTCAGGCGGCCGAGTCGAGGTCGGGCCGACGCGGCGTCCGGCGGCGCACCGCTGCGACGACCGGCCGGCCCTGGCCGGCGCGGCCCCGGCGGCCCCGGGACGGCGACGACGCGCGGCGGGGACGTTCCACGGCCGGCGCGGTGATGACGACCGGCACCCCGGACGGCGTCTGCGCCCCGGTGATCCGGCTCAGCTCCGCCTCGCCCGACCGGACCTGGGTGACGCGCGCGCGGATGCCGGCGTCGGCCATCAGGCGGGTCATGCCGCGGCGCTGGTGGGGCAGGACGAGGGTGACGACGGTGCCGGACTCGCCGGCCCGGGCGGTGCGGCCGCCGCGGTGGAGGTAGTCCTTGTGGTCGGCGGGCGGGTCGACGTTGACGACGAGGTCGAGGTTGTCGACGTGGATGCCGCGGGCGGCGACGTTCGTCGCGACCAGGACCGTCACGTGACCGTCCTTGAACTGGGCCAGCGTCCGGTTGCGCTGCGACTGGGACCTGCCGCCGTGCAGGGCGGCGGCGCGGACGCCGCTGCCGAGCAGGTGGTCGGTCAGCCGGTCCACCGCGTGCTTGGTGTCCAGGAACATGATCACCTTGCCGTCCCGCGCCGCGATCTCGGTCGTCGTGGCGTGCTTGTCCGCGTCGTGGACGTGCAGCACGTGGTGCTCCATCGTGGTCACGGCGCCGGCCGACGGGTCGACGGAGTGGACGACGGGGTCGGTCAGGTAGCGGCGGACCAGCAGGTCGACGTTGCGGTCCAGGGTGGCCGAGAACAGCATCCGCTGCCCGCCCGGAGCGACCTGGTCGAGCAGGGCGGTGACCTGCGGCATGAAGCCCATGTCCGTCATCTGGTCGGCCTCGTCGAGGACGGTGACGGCGACCTGGTCCAGGCGGCAGTCGTCCCGGTCGATGAGGTCCTTGAGGCGTCCGGGCGTGGCGACGACGACTTCGGCGCCGCCGCGCAGGGCGCTCGCCTGCCGGCCGATCGGCATTCCGCCGACGACGGTGGCGATGCGCAGGCGCAGGGCGCGGGCGTAGGGGGTGAGGGCGTCGGTGACCTGCTGGGCCAGTTCCCGGGTGGGGACGAGGACGAGGGCCAGCGGCCGGCGGGGTTCGGCCCGCTGTCCTGCGGTGCGGGCGAGCAGGGCGAGGCCGAAGGCGAGGGTCTTTCCGGAGCCGGTGCGGCCACGGCCCAGGACGTCCCGGCCGGCCAGCGAGTTCGGCAGCGTCGCGCCCTGGATCGGGAACGGCGTGGTGACGCCTTCCTGACCGAGCGCGGCCAGCAACGGCTTCGGCATGTCGAGTTCGGCGAACGACTCGACGGCCGGCAACGCGGGCGTGATCGTCTTCGGCGGCGCGAACTCGGCCGGCGCGGCCTGCCGGTTTCCGTAGCCGTGAGAGCGGCGCGAAACACCGGAACGGCCGGTGGCGGCGCCTCCTCCGGAGCGGCCGTAGGCGCGGTTCGTGCGGTCGCGATTCATGCGGGATCTCCTCGATGCGGGCACGTATCAAGGGATTTCCGCAGCAAAGTGAACGGCGCTGAAAATCGCGAGAACGAGCCGGTGATGACAGGGCGGAATGGCCCTGGAAAACAAAACGAGCCGGGGCCCGCACCCCTAGGTGCGGGCCCCAGCTGCAAAGAACGCGTCTGTGCCGGTGTCAGGCGATGACGATGTTCTCGGCCGTCGGGCCCTTCTGGCCCTGGGCGATGTCGAACGACACCTTCTGGCCCTCGAGCAGCTCACGGAAGCCCTGGGCAGAGATGTTGGAGTAGTGGGCGAAGACGTCGGCGCCGCCGCCGTCCTGCTCGATGAAGCCGAAGCCCTTTTCGGCGTTGAACCACTTCACGGTGCCAGTAGCCATTGTGTTTCTCCTTCGGAGACGGTGTCAGGAATACGCCCTGTGCGGATTCCGTGTCGCCGTGATGATCAGCCGTCGGAAAAACCTTCTGGCAACCACACCTGCAACTGACAACGACAGTAGCACGTCGTGATCGGCCCTGTGCGGCGAATAACTTCGAGCCGTTCGCGGCCCCAGAAATGTTCCTCGGGCGCTGCGTCCATTTCTCATTTCGCGAAAACAGATATTGCTCGCCGGGGCCGTGACGTTGCCGGACCGGCGGTGGTCGTTGCGGGGACCGCTTCAGGGGCCTCCCCGCAGCCGTCGCAGTCCGGTCGGGGCCCGCCAGGGCCCGCCGGAGTCCGTCGGAGCCCGCCGGAGAGGTCGCGGGATCATCCGGGTCGGCGGCGACTGGACCGTGCGGACCCGTCCGCGTAAGGGACGGAGCCCGGGAGGCGGACGACCTTGCCGTCGTGGCCGCGGGCAAGGGGGGTGGGGAGGGGACCGACACCGCGTGCGGGACCGCCGTCGGGCCTCGGTGACGAGGCGGTGTCGCGACCGAAATGACGACCGAAACACGTTCTGGCGAAGTCCGTGCACCGCTCCGATAACATGTTCGAACTCGCGAGGAACGCCCCTCCTTGTCCGTCCCCTACCGGAAGGGCACCCCGTCCAGCGCGAAAAAGTACCTGTTCAGCCCGCATCTCACACACTGGTCAGACAATTGATACCTATGTCAACACGGGTGTTCTCGCGAATAAAGGGTCCGAAGGCCGTCCTGTGGGCGGCGGCCGGCGTGGCGGCGCTCGGGCTCTTCGTCATGCTGGAGATCGTCGCGCGTCATTACGGTCTGCCGGGCCCGATCACGAGCCAGGCGCGCGAGGTGATATTCCCGCCCAAATCGGGTGGTCTGCTGTACGCCAGCATGGCGTTGATGCTGGTGGTGGTGGACTGGCGGCAACGGTTCATCGCGGTCGGCGCCGCGATCGGCATCGACCTCGGCTTCCTGCTGGTCCGGTGGGCGGCCGACATCAAGGTGACGGAGGGCCACCCCTTCGGCAACGGGGCGCTGTGGGTGACCCTCGGCTGTGCGGTCGTCGCGCTCACCCGCCGCACCGGCCGTGACCGCGCCCTGCTGCTGAAGGGCGCCGGGCTGGCCCTGCTGCTGATGGCCGGCCGCAAGACCGGGGACACCTGGCTGCTCATCACCTCCGCGACGCGCCCGATGGTGCTCGACCAGTACGTGGCGATCGCCGATCACGCGCTGGGCAACCCGTCGTGGCTCGTGGGCCGCGCCGTCACGGCCACCGGCGCGATCGGCTTCAACGTCCTCGACTTCGTCTACGGGCAGCTGCCGGTGGCCGCGGTCCTCGTCGCGCTGTACCAGTTCCGCAACGTCGCGGCCGAACGCCGCTTTCCGCGCCACCATCTGGTGCGCACGTTCCTGGCGATCGGGCTCCTCGGCCCCGGCATCTACATGATCTTCCCGGTGGTCGGACCGGTCTTCGCGTTCGGCGACGGCACCGAGCACTGGACCGCGGTCAGCCTCTGGCAGGAGTCGCACTCCAGCGTGCAGTGGGCGGTGGCCGATCTGTGGCCGACGACGCCGCCGCCGATCAGCCCCCCGCACCCGATGCCGTTCGACGGGGTCACCCCGCGCAACTGCATGCCCAGCCTGCACACGGCATGGGCCACCGCGATCTTCATCCACACCCGCAGGGGCCCGCGGACGCTGCGCTACGCCGGTGCGTTCTGGCTGGTCGCCACACTCGCCGCGACGCTGGGATTCGGCTTCCACTACGGCGTGGACATCCTCGCCGGCGTGGTGTTCACGCTCACGATCGAGGGAGCCCTGCGCACGTACGACCGCGGCTGGGCGCAGTCGGGCGTCCGGCTGGTCGCGTACGGCACGACGGTCTTCGTCGCGCTCCTGCTGTCGTACCGCTGTCTGCCGCTGGAGATGGCCGGGCATCCGTGGTTCTACGGACCGCTCCTCGTCCTCGCGACGGGCTCCGTCGTCTACGTCTATCTGCGGACCACCACGGCGTGGGAGCCGAAGCCGGTGCTGCCCCGCCAGGCGGAACCACAGCAGCACGCCTCCGCGGTGAAACCGCTGTAGTCCCGGCCTCGGGCCTCGGGCCGCCGGCCTCGGGCCGCTGGTCGCCGCGCCGCGTCCGCAGCCGGCGCCCGGCGCCCGGGGCCGGGGCCCTGAGGTCACAGCGGGTGCCAGATCGCGTTGTCGCCTTCGCCGTCGTCGTGCGGCCGTACCCGGCCGAAGACCACGTCCGCGAAGTGGATGCCGAAGCCGAGGGTGTCCGGGCGCAGGAGTTCGGCGATCAGGTCGCGGCGGCGGCGCTCGGACCCCGCGGGGTCGGCGTCGGTGACCGCGGACCACTCGGGGTGCCGGATCTGGAGCGAGGAGAGCAGGGCGTCGCCGAAGGCGAGCAGGCGGACGCCGTGCGAGGCGATGACGAAGCCGGTGTGCCCGGCGGTGTGGCCGGGCAGGGCCAGGGCGTGGACCCCGGGGAAGATCTCCTCGCCGGGGACCGCCGGCCTCGTCCGGGGTTCGAGGGCGGTGAGCGCGGGGTCGCGATGGTCCCACTCGCCCTTGGGGATCACGAAGGCCGCCCTGGTGAACAGCGGCGGGTCGACGCAGGCCCAGCCGACGTGGTCGGGGTGCAGATGGGTGAAGGCCACCGTGTCGATGTCGTCGGGCGACCGGCCGAGCAGGGCCAGGTTGCCGGGCAGCGACCCGCCGTGCACCGCGCCCCGGTCGGGGTGTGCGGGGTCCTCCGGTACCGCGCGCGGTCCGAACCCGGCGTCGATCAGCAGGGCCCGGGCGCCGTGCTCGACGAGCAGGCCGCCGGTGTTGGCGACGAGGCGCCGCGTGTCGTTGAGATAGGCGCCGTACCTGCTCCAGTGCCGGTCGACGGCCACGGGCGGAATGCCGGCCGGCTTCAGCAGCATCGCCCCGTCGGGCACGTAACTGACCTTCATCTCCCCCACGCGCAGGGTGCGCAGGGCGGAGGGCCTGCGCAGTCGGCTGTCGTTCACGGAGGATCTCCTCGCGGGCGGCGATGGCGCCCGGCGCGGCTCGGACACGGGCGCGCCTCGGACACGGGGGCGGCTCGGACACGGGGGCTCGGACGGGGGCGGGTCGGGCGGGCGGGCAGGGCGGATACGCAGGCGGCGCGGCCGTCCGCCGTGGGGCGGGGGACGGCCGCGCCGGGTGCGCGGACGGTTCCGGCGGGCGGTGCCGTGTGCCGGACACGGGAGGGCCTAGACCGTGGTCCGCTTGCGCAGTACGACGCCGACGAGCAGGGCGCCGGCGAGGGCGACGACACCGGCGGTGACCATGCCCGCGTGCAGACCGCCCAGGATGTCGGCGCGGGACGGGACGGCGCCCGACGAGAGGGCGTTGGTGCGGGCGGCGGCGATCGCGCTGAGCCCCGAGACGCCGATCGCGGCCACGTACTGCGGCAGCTGCGACAGCCCGCCGACGACGCCCTGGTCCTCCTCGGTGACGCCGGTGGTCATCACGGTGATGAAGGAGACGACGCTGAAGACGTGGCCGAGGCCCATGACGGAGGAGGTGACGAGCAGGGCGGCCAGGTTCACGTCCTGGGGCAGGGCGAACATCGCCACCGTGCCGACGCCCTGGATGAGCAGGCCCGCGGCCAGCACCTTCACCCCGCCGAACCGGCCGAGAAGGCGGGCGACGTACATGCCGCCCAGCGTGGCGGCGGCGCCCTCGCCGAGGTAGCTCAGACCGGCCTGGAGGGCGGTGAAGCCCAGCACGTCCTGCATGTACAGGCTCAGCAGCACGGTCGTGCCGGCGCACATGCCGAAGGTGATGACGCCGAACAGCCCCGACCACTTCACGGACGGCCGGTTCAGCACGGACAGCGGCACCAGCGGCTCCGGGTGGCGCCGCTCGACCAGCAGGAACGCGACCAGCAGCACCAGGCCGCCGACGATCGGGCCGAGCGCCGCGGCCTGCGTCCAGCCCTCGTCGCCGCCGGTGGAGATGCCGTAGACCAGGCCGAACAGGCCGAGCGTGGCCAGGACGGCGCCGGGGACGTCCATCCGGCGGGCCGCGCCGGACTCGTGGATCGCCGGCAGGGCCAGCGCGCCGGCCAGGGCCAGCGCCCCCATCACGCACAGCGCGACCATGGTCCAGCGCCAGCTGAAGCCGTTGGTGATGACACCGCCGCCGAGCGCGCCGAACACGAAGCCGAGCGACATGACGGCGCCGTTGAGCCCCAGGGCGCGGGCGCGCTTGGGGCCCTCCTGGAAGTAGCCGGTCATCAGGGCGATGGCGGACGGGGCGATCATCGCCGCGGCGGTGCCCTGGCCGATGCGGGCGGCGATCAGCATGCCGGGGCTGTTCGCGAGGGCGGCGCCGAGGGAGAACAGGGTGAAGACGGCGACGCCGAGCGTGAACAGCCGCTTGCGGCCGATCAGGTCGGCGACCCGGGCGAACAGCGGCAGCAGGCTCGCCGACGGCAGCAGGCTTGCGGTGGCCACCCAACCCAGGGTGCCCGCGGAGGAGAAGCCGAGGGCGGTGCCGATGTCGGGCAGGGCGACGGTGACGATGGAGAAGTCCAGGCCGCACATGAAGGTGGCGCAGCACAGGGTGATCAGCACCAGCCACTCGTGCGTGCCGAAGACGGCGCCGCCGGCGGCGGGCTCGGGCGGCGCGGCGGCCTCCTGGGCGGAGTGGACGGGGGGTGAGGATTCGGTGACGGCCATGAGGGGTCCTTCCTGGTGTCTCGCTGGCCGTTCCAGCTTCGAATCGGCGGACCTGCGCAACAAGGACGATCTGTGCAACGATCGATTCGCTGGGCTCATCGTTCGAGGTCGCAGGAGTGAGGGGGTGCGGGGGAACCGGTCATGGAACGCCAGGAGATCGAGATTTTCCTGACCCTCGCGGAGGAACTGCACTTCGGGAGGACCGCCGAGCGGGTGGGCGTCTCGCAGAGCCGGGTCAGCCAGACCATCGCCCGGCTGGAGCGCCGGATCGGCGCCAAGCTGTTCGACCGCACCAGCCGTCAGGTCGTCCTCACGCCCATCGGGGAGCAGCTCGAGGGCGATCTCGCGCCCGCGTGGCGGGGAGTCGAGGAGGCGGTCGCCCGGGCCATGGCGGCCGGGCGGGGCATCACCGGATCGCTGCGGATCGGGTTCTCCGGCGCGTTCACGGGCCATCTGCTGCACAGCATCGCCGAGGGGTTCGGCCGCCGGTACCCGGGTGTGGACGTGCAGATCCGGCAGGTGCAGATCTCGGACCCGTACGGTCCGCTGCGCACCGGGGGCGTCGAGCTCCAGGTCACCGAACCCCCGCTGGCCGAGCCGGATCTGACGCTGGGTCCGGTGCTGGTGTCGCAGCCGAGGGTGCTGCTGATGTCGTCCGGGCACCCGTTCACGCGGCGGGCGTCGGTGAGCGTGGAGGATCTGGCGGAGGCGACGCTGCTGACGGTCGCCGGGAACGTGCCGACGCACTGGCTGGACCACCACTTCCCGCGGCAGACGCCGTCGGGGCGGCCCATCCCGCACGGGCAGGCCATGACGCACTGGGAGGACGCGCTCTCCCTGGTCCTCGCGGGCAAGGGCGTGACGCCGGTGGCGGCGGCGGGCGCGCACTACTACAGCCGTCCCGGCCTGGTCTTCAGGCCGTTCTCGGACGCCCCGGACATCGACTACGCCTTCGTCTGGCCCACCGGCCACGAGACGGCGCGGCTAAGGGCCTTCGTCCAGGTGGCGATGGAGCGGGTCCGCGCGGTGGGCGGCCCCTCGCGGGCCGTGGAGAGCCTGTGGACGGACGGGGAGCCGGGCGTCTGAGGCATCGGTCGAGTGCGCGGCGACCGGGAGGACGGGCGGCTTCCCGGCCGGCTGTCGGCCGGGTGCGCGGCTGCCGGGAGGACGGGCGGCGTCCAGGCCGGTCACCGGCCGGGTGCGCGGCTGCCGGGGGTCACTGCAGGCTGCCCGCGCCGGCGGCGGTGAGATAGCGCTGGTCCGGGCTGTCCTGGAGCATCACGTGGTGGAGCGTGGTGGTGGTGGGCGAGGGGGGAATGCCGAGGTCGTCGGTCATCCGGCGGTGCAGGGACTGGTAGACCTCCAGCGCGGCGGCGCGCCGGCCCGAGGCGTAGAGCGCCCGCATCAGCTGGGTGTGCAGGTTCTCGTGGTACGGGTGTTCGTCGACCAGGGCGACGGCCTCCCCGACGGCCTCCTGGAAGCGCCGGCACAGCAGCAGCGCGTCGATGCGGGCCTCGCAGGCGGCGAGGTGCGCCTCGTTCAGCACCCGGGCCTGCACGGTGAGCCGGCTGCCGAGCCGGACGTTCCCGAAGGGCGCCCCGCGCCACACCGCCAGGGCCTCGCCGAGCATCTCGGCCGCGGCGTGCGCCTCGCGCTTGTCCAGCAGGCCCCGGGCCTCCAGAACCAGCCGCTCGAAACGGGGCCGGTCCCATTCGTCGGGCCTCAGCCGCAGCACATAGCCGTTGCCGTCGGTGACCAGCCGGTGGTCGGCGATCTCACGGGCGTCGGCGCCGGAGCCGGCGGCCAGCGCCTTGCGTATCGCCCCGATGTACGTCTGCAGGGCGGTGGTGGCGGTGCGGGGCGGCTCGCCGTCCCACACCTCGCTCAGCAGCGCCGGCACGGAGACCCGGTGGTTGGCCTTCGCCATGAGCAGGGCGAGCACCTGCCGTTGCTTGGGCGCGCTGGGGGTGACGTCACGCCCCTGCTCGCGGATGTCGATCGGTCCGAGGACACGGAACTCCACAGCCCCTCCTCAAGGTTGGGTGTCACCGCCCGGCGCGGGCGAGCGCTGTGCGGGCGAACGGGTCGGCAGGAACTCCGCGTCGCTGCGGGGTTCCCGTGGTGCTGTGTGGGGGGAAGGGCGTCGGCCGGCGGTCGTGGCCCGGGGTGCGCAGGTGGGCGGCGTCCCGGCGGGCGGTGGGGCGCCTCGGCGTACCGCGGTCAGCCACCGCCCGGGACGAGGCACACCTCGTGCCCGAGCCTGCGATGGGCCGAGGCGACGGAGACGAGCGTCGCGTGGCGGTGCCAGCCGGGGTAGGACCGGCCCGCGAAGTCGTGCAGGCCCAGCTCCGCCTCGGCGACCCCGACCCGTGCGGCCGTGGCGGAGCCGATGACCGCGAGGGCCCGGGTGTGCCATGCCGGGGGCAGGTTGGTCAGCCAGACCCGGTCGGGCTGTGGGCGGGGGGTGGTCCAGACGCCGACCAGCAGGGCCGGCCGGTGGTGCGCGGGCAGGAGCACCCGCAGGGCGCCGAACCGGGGCCGCCCGGGGGCGAGGGGGGTGGCGACGGAGGGCCGGGCGTGCCGCCGCAGCAGGTCGTTCGCCGGCTCCGGGACCGTGAGCGGTGGGATCGTGTCGGCCGGGTGCGGGTGCGGGTGCGGGTGCGGGTGCGGGTTCGGATCGGTGACCGGGGCCGGCGACAGGGGCAGGGCGCCGGGGACGGCGACGATCCAGTCCAGGCCGCGGGCGTCGAGCCCCTCGATCACGGCCGCGGCGTCGATGTGTCCGTCCGTGTGGACGACGACCGGCGGCATCTCGGGCGTGGTCCGCGCCAGCCGGTCGGCGAGGGCGAGGCACAGCTCGGTCGCGGTGGCGTGGCCGGTGACCTCGGGGATGCGGGCCTGGTGCCGCAGCGCGGCGTCCTCGGTCCAGCGCCGGGGCAGGTACAGCCGCCAGTCCACGGAGAGGTCGCCGAGGTCGCCGGAGAGGAACGCGCCCACGGCGAGCTGGCAGTTGACGGTGCGTCCGACGGCGGGGACGAAGCGCCGGTGGACGCCGGCGGCCAGTGCGCCCCGCTTGGGGATGACGACGGGGGAGAGCGTCCAGGCGTGCGGGGCGGTGTGCTCGGCGACCCAGCGGGCGAGTTCGGCGCGGACCGGCCGCCACGGCCAGACGCTGTCGTTGACGAACTGCTGCAGTGACTGGGGCGCCGTCGGGGACGGCGTCACCGAGGCCGCTATGCGCCGCAGGGACTTCTTGCCCTGGGTGGTCAGCAGCCCCTTCAAGTAGACGCCGGCCCACCGCCGTTGGTCGGCCCGCGGCAGATGGGCGAAGAGCCGCTGGGCCGGCGGCGGAACGCGCTCGGTGGCCGGATGCATGGACGGACTCCTCTCTCCCGGCAGCCGCAAATATACAGAACATTCTCTATGTTTCCAGGCTGTAGTTCGATACGGCGAGCCGTGCGGGAGCGTGCGGCGGCGCGCTCAGGGGCTCTGAGCTGCGGCTGGAGCGGGGCGCCGGGCGGCGGGCCGGGCGCGGAAAATTCCGTGCGGGACGTCCGGGGCGCGATGCGTGCCGGGCCTACGTGATACGGCCCGTGTGCGGAACGGCGCATTCAGTCAAGGGAGTCGGATCGGAGCCAGGTTTTCCGTCGGGCCCGGGGCAGGGGTCAGTCCTTGACCGGGCCGGCGGCCGCCGAGGGGGCGAGCAGGGCCCCCAGTGCCGTCAGGGCCTGCGCCAGGCCTTCCCCGGGGCCGTCGCCGGCGACCGCGCGCAGCGCGTCCGGGGTGGTGGCCGCGGCTTCCACGCCGAGCAGGATGTGGGAGAGCAGGGACGCGGTCGCCGCGGGGGTCAGCCCGCCCTCCAGGCGCTCCTCGTGCCAGGCCCGTTCCAGCGCCTCGCGCAGGCCGGGAACCCACGACGCGTACCAGCCCTGACCGCCGGCGTGCCCTTCACGGGTGAGCCTGGCGGCCGCGCGGATGCTCGGTGTGCCGCGCAGCGCGTCGGCCAGCGTCAGCACCTCGTCGAGCACGCCCCGCAGTCCCGGCGCGGCGGCGGTGCCCAGCATCACCTCGCGGGTGGCGGTCGTGCCGGCCTCCTGAACGGCGTCCGCCAGCGCCGACTTGCTGGGGAAGTGGAAGGTCAGCGCGCCCATCGTGACACCGGCAGATCTGACGATCCGGTGCAGGGAGGTGCCGTCGTAGCCGTGCTCGGCGAATTCGGCGGACGCGGCCCTGACGATCCGCTGCCGGGTCTGCTCGGCCCTCTCCTGTCTCGCCACCTGTGTGCGCACCTCCTCCCGCCCCCGTGCGTCGCGGCCGGCCCGCGACGAGACCACCATAGGTCAAGGAATTACCAAGAGATCGGGAAAAGCAGCAGCTCGGAACGTTCTTGGCAGGTTGGCCGGTAAGGGCTGCACGATCCGGCTGACGGTCCGCCGGGCACCTGTTTGACTGAGTGCCATGATCGAACAACCGTACGTGATGAACGACCGGGTCGTCATGATCACCGGAGCGTCGTCGGGCATCGGCGCCGCCGCGGCCCGGCTCTTCGCCGAGCACGGCGCGGCCGTCGTGCTCACGGCCCGCCGCCGGGAACAACTCGCCTCGGTGGCCGAGGAGATCGAGGCCAAAGGGGGCCGGGCGGCGTACGTACCCGGCGACATCCGCAGTGGCGAGGACGTCGAACGGGTCGTGGAGACCGCGGTGCGGCGCTTCGGCCGCCTGGACGCCGCCTTCAACAACGCCGGCTACGGCACGCTCGGCACCGAACTGCACGAGATGTCGGACGACGACTACGACGCCGTCATGGACGTCAACGTCCGAGGCGTCTGGAACTGCATGCGCCACCAGATCCGCGCCATGCTCGCCACCGGCGGCGGCGCGATAGTGAACACCGCGAGCGTGGCCGGCCTCATCGCCACCGGCGTGGGCGCGCCCTACGTGGCCGCCAAACACGCGGTGATCGGCCTGACCAAGGCCGCGGCGGCCTCGTACGGGGACCGGGGCATCCGGGTCAACGCCCTGGCCGTGGGCAGCACGCTCACCGAGATGATGGAATCGGCCATCGCGCAGATGCCCGGCGTGGAGGAGACGTTCTTCGCGCGCGCCGTCCAGAAGCGGTTCGCCGCCCCCGTCGAGGTGGCGCAGGCGGCGCTGTGGCTGTGCAGCGACGCGGCGTCGTTCGTGACCGGCGCGACCGTCCCGGTGGACGGCGGCACGCTGGCCGTCTGAGACGCCGCACCCCGGTCGGTGCGACCCGACGGGCCGTCCGGCTCCGCGGCCTCGCGGCTCCGCGGCGTCCGGACGGCCCGGGAGGCGAACAGGCGTCGGCCGGGCGGGAGTTCACGGGCGGGGCGCCGGAGCCGCGACCGGAAAGGGCTGCGCGCACCGGTGAGCGCTTCCGGAACACGCCCTAGCGTGCCGTCGGCACCCGTTCGCCGGTCCCGGTCGGCCACGGCGTGCCGGCGGCCGCCTCCTCGTCCACGGTGCGCAGCAGCGCCTCGTCGATCTCTTCGAGTCCGTCCACGAGATGGCGCACCCCGGCCTGTCGCATCAGCTCCGCCTGGTGGCTGTGCTCGAACCGGGTGGGCCGGCCGATGAACGGCGCCCCGAGCTCTCTCGCCGCCTCGGCGACCCGGGCCACGTCGTCGATGAACAGCACCTGGCCGTGCTCCAGCCCGAAGTGGGCGGTGATCTCCCGCAGCCCGGGGCGCACGTCGTTGGTGCAGACGTAGCGGGGAGGGGCGAACAGGGCGGCGTACGCCCCGAGATGCTCGTCGAAGTGGGTCTTGGCCAGGCCGCCGTAGCAGACCACGTCGAGCCCGGCGGCGCGCAGCCGCCGCAGGAGTGCCTCGGCTCCCTCGGTGACCTCCACGGGGTGCTCGGCGAGATGGGCGGCGCGTTCCTCGAAGTAGGCGGCCAGGGCCTCCTCGCCGGTCATCGGCTGCGGCACCGCCGCCGCCATGGCGCGGCCGGCGTCGGCCTGCCGCTGGGAGAAGACGCTGCGCTCGACGTCGGCCGAGTACACGCCGCCGCGGCGGGTGACGAACCGGTGGATGAGCGGGCTGAAGGTGTCGGCGAGCAGCACGCCGTCGATGTTGACGGCGGCGAGTCGCAGACGGCGCAGACGGTGCGGGCGGTGCGGTCGGTCGGTCATGATGCGGTTCCCTCCCCTTGGGCGGGCGCGCTCACGGACGTCCACAGGGACTGAGCGCGCTCCTCGCTGTTCTCGATCCCGACGAGAGCCGAGTCGGTGGCGATGCCGGGCAGCAGCAGACGCCACATGTTCGCCGTGCGGCGCGGCAGGTCGGCCCGCCTGGAGACGACCTGCGCGTACTCCTGCATGCCGGTGCACGCGCCGACGACGAACTCGGCCAGCTCGTCGGTGCGCACGTGCTCGCGCAACTCGCCCTGGGCGCGCGCCGCTTCGAGGCACTCCTCGAAGCTGCGGGCCCAGACCGCGTACGGCGTGGCGTCCTGCAGGCCGAAGGCGGCCTGCTCGCCGGTGAGCCGGACGCCGGCGCGCAGCATCGGGTCGGCCTGCAGCGAGTGCGACCAGATGAGGGTGATGTCCACCAGGCGCTGCAGGCCCGTCGTGGGCACATGCGGCTCGATCGTGCCGCGCTGGGCGTTCATCACCTCCATCGCGAGGTTCTGCTTGTCCTTGAAGTGGAAGTACAGGGCCCCCGCGGTCACCCCTGCGCGCTGCAGGATCTTGTTGATCCCGGCGCCGGCGTAGCCGTACTCGTCGAAGACCTCGGCGGCCGCCCGCAGCAGCTGTTCTCGGGTGTGAATCGCGCGCTCCTGTTTGGGCGCGCGATTCGTGTTCGCTCGTGCCATTGGCGTCATCCCGGTCTCGACAAGAAAAAGAACGTCCTCTATGTTACTGGCCGTGGCGCGCCTCCGCCACCGTGCGGGGGCAGCGCATGTCGACGCTGGACAACAGGGGGGTTCCACATGAACGAGACGGTGACGGCTGCCGCGGTGTCGAGAACGGTCCGGGTCGCGAAGGATCTCGTCCACAAGCACGACGGCGGCCAGGTGCTGCTCTCGGGTCTGAAGCGCCTGGCGGAGGACGAGTTCCTGGTAGCGGCGGACTGGACGGACGCGGGCCGGCTCGTGGCCGCAGGCGACCGGGGGGAGGGCAGCGCCGTACTGCTCACAGAAACGATTCGGCAGACCTTTCCGCTGCTGTCCCACGCCGGTTACGACGTCCCGTTCGACCACCGTCTGCTGTGGAGCGAGTACCGCTACACGCTGAACCTCGGGACACTGCGCGAGGAGGGCGTCGGCGGCCGGCCCGACCTGCACATCCGCTGCCACGACGTGGTCCGCCGCCGCGGCCGGGTCTCGGCCCTGTCCCTGGACGTCACCGTGCTGCGCGACGGCGAGCAGCTGGCCACCGCCCACACCCGGTTCACCATCCAGCCGCCCGCCATCTACGAGCGGCTGCGCGGCTCCCACGGCGACGCCCATCGCATGCTGGAGCTGGCCCGCAGCCGCCCGCTGCCGCCGCCGGTCTCCGGCGCCGGCGAGGAGTTCCGGGACGTGGTGCTCTCACCCACCGACGCGACGGACCGCTGGCAGCTGCGGATCGACACCCATCACCCGATGTACTTCGACCACCCCGCCGACCACGCCCCGGGCATCCTGCTGCTGGAGGCGGCCAAGCAGGCCGTGCGCACCGTGCGGCACCCCAGGGTCGGCCTCGCCGAGGCGATGGAGACCGTCTTCCACCGTTACGTCGAGCTCGACTCCCCCTGCTGGGTGGAAGCCCGTCATCTGCCGGACGACCAACTCGGCCGCGCCCGCTTTCTGGTGACGATGCATCAGGAAGGCGAGCTGTGCTTCACGGCGCTGGTGTCGGTCGCCAAGGAGCCGGTCGGCTGACGTTCGCGTCCCGCCCCACCCCCGGCAGCGTGTCCCCGCCCACCCGGGCGACATGGGCGCCGAGCACCATGTCGTCGCCGACGGCGACGGGGCGCCCCACGGAGCGCAGGAGGTCGAGGTCGGAGGCGTGATCGCCGTAAGCGGCGGCGTGCGAGGGGGACACCGCGCGCCGCCGCATCAGCGCGCGCGCCAGCCGCCCCTTCTCGACGCCGATGACCGGGCGTTCCACCAGCCCGGTGCAGTATCCGCCGACGTAGTCCGGCTCGCTGCACAGGATCTCGTCGGCGCCGAGCAACTCCGCGACCGGCTCCAGACAGGGCCGGAACGAACCCGACACGAGTGCGATCAGCGCCCCCTGCGCCCGGTGCCGGCGCAGGGCGGACACCGCCGGCGGGTGCAGCAGCGCGCCGCCGGCCAGCTCCGCCTCGAACCAGGCGCGGCCGTGCGCGAACAGCTCCTCGCGCGGCCGGTCCGCGAACAGGCGGTAGTACTCGCGGTTGGTGACCAGTCGTGAGACGCCCGCCGCCGACCTGCGCCGCAGTGTGCCCGCCGCTTCCTCGTAGGCGGACGGCGGCAGCCCGCGCTCGCGATAGTGGAAATCGAGGAAGCGGAACATGCTCTTGACGGTGATCAGCGTCTCGTCGACGTCGAAGAAGGCGATCTCGACGGGGTCGTCGTTCGGCGCGCCGGGGACATCGGACATGAGGCAGGACCTTCCGTGCGGGTGACGGGTGACGGGTGACGGGTGACGGGGGATGGGGGATGGGGGACGGGGGAGGTGCGGAGAGGGCGTCCGGCGCCGGTGCGGCGGCCCCCGCGCCCGGGGGCGGGGGCCGC
>NZ_JBMNDR010000139.1:0-15281 GCF_052543235.1 Streptomyces sp. SAS_272
GCCGCCGAAGGCAGCCCGCACCCACTGGACTTCGTCCTGTGCGAGAACGCCTGCGACCCCAACGTCCCGCTCGCCGCGCGGCTGCGCCCCTACACCTCATGAGCACCGTGAGCACCCCGGCAGCCGACCCCACGAAGACGGAGGACCTCCCGCACGTCCTCGTGGGGGCCGGCCTCACCCTGAACTACGGTGACCTGCGCGTTCTGGACGGAGTCGACTTCCGGGTCGGCGCCGGCGAGGCGGTCGGCATCGTGGGACCCAACGGCGCAGGGAAGACCACCCTGCTGAACGCCCTGGCCGGATCGGTCACCCCCGACCGGGGCACCGTCCGCCTCGATGACCACGACGTCACGTCGATGCGACCGGAGCTTCGGTGCCGTCAGGGGATCGGCCGGGCATTCCAAGTCCCGCGCCCCTTCGGCGGGATGACCGTCCTGGAGAACGTCCTGGTCGGCGCCTGCTACGGCACCCGGCTGTCGCGGCGCGCCGCCTACCGGCGGTGCGTCGAGGTTCTGGAACTCTGCGGTCTGATCGACCTCGCCAACCGGCGTGCCGAGAGCCTCGGCCTGCTGCACCGCAAGCGGCTCGAACTCGCCCGCTCCCTGGCGACCGACCCGCGCGTCCTGCTCCTCGACGAGATCGGCGGCGGCCTCACCGACGCCGAGGCCGCCGAACTCGTCGTCACCATCAAGCAGTTGCGGGCCCTTGGCATCAGCATCGTGTGGATCGAGCACATCGTCCACGTGCTGGTGCAGGTCATCGACCGCCTGGTGTGCATGGACGCCGGGCGGGTCCTCGCCGAGGGCGAGCCCGAGGCGGTCCTGCGCGACGCGCACGTCGTCGACGCCTACCTGGGAAGGGGAAGCCATGGCTGACCTGCTGCACGTCTCCCACCTCGACGCCCGCCACGGACTCCTCCCGGCGGTGCGGGACCTGTCGCTGACGGTGTCCGACGGCGAGGCCGTAGCCCTCGTGGGCGCCAACGGGGCGGGAAAATCAACCTTGCTGCGCACGGTGGCCGGGGCCCACCCGGCCGCCGGGGGAACCGTCGCCTTCGACGACGCCGACATCACCGGCCTGGCGGCACACCGACGCGTGGCACGTGGCCTGGCCCTCGTCCCCGAAGGCCGCAAGCTTTTCCCCGACCTCACCGTCGAGGAGAACCTGCTCGTCGCCGGCCGGCGCGCCAGGCCCGGACCGTGGAGCGTCGACACCGTCCTGGAGGCCTTCCCCCTCCTGCGGCCGATCCGCCACAAGCGGGCGGGAAGTCTGTCCGGCGGCCAGCAGCAGGCCACCTCCATCGGCCGTGCCCTGATGACCAACCCCAGGCTGCTGCTGGTCGACGAGGTCTCGCTCGGCCTCGCGCCGGTCGCCGTCGACTCCGTCTACGAGTCGCTCACGGCCCTCATCGCCGACGGCGCCACCGTTGTCCTGGTCGAGCAGGACCTCAGCCGCGCGATGTCGGTGGCGGACCGCGTGATCTGCATGCTCGAGGGCCGTGTCGTCCTCGACACCTCCGCCCGCGAGGTCACCCGCGACCAGGTCACCGACGCCTACTTCGGCCTCGGCCGCATCGGCACACCCTCCGCCCCGGTCGGCACACCGACGGCCCACCCCACCTCGGAGCGGACATGAGCTGGATCAACGCCATCGTCCAGGGCCTCTTCCTCGGCGGCCTGTACGCCCTGTTCGCCTGCGGTTTGTCCCTGCTGTTCGGCGTCATGCGCATCATCAACCTCGCCCACGGCGACCTCGCCGTCCTCGGCGCGTTCGGGGTCTGGTGGGTCTCCGACCGGGCCGACGTGTCACCGTTCCTGGCACTGCTCGCGGTGCTCCCGGTGATGCTCGCCCTCGGCTACGCGCTCCAGCGCACCGTCCTGGCACGCAGCCTGCGCGGCGGAGAACTCACCCCGCTGCTGACGACCTTCGGACTCGCCATCGTCCTGCAGAACGCCCTGCTGCAGATCTTCTCCCCGGACGTGCGCTCCCTGGGCCCGTCCGTGGGCTCGCTGTCGACCGGCAGCTGGAAGATCACCGACCAGCTGTCCGTTCCCTACCTCGGCGTGCTGATCCTCGCCGTCGCCGTCGCGGTCCTGGGCGCACTCCAACTCCTGCTGCAACGCACCGGATTCGGCCGGGAGATGCGCGCCACCGCCCAGGACCCGGACACCGCGGCGCTCGTGGGCGTACCGGCGGCATCCGTCTACGCCCGCGCCGCCGCGATCGCCGTCGCGGTGGCCGCCCTGGCCGGGACCTTCCTGGCCGTCCACTCCACCTTCGACGCCTCCAGCGGCCCGACCCAGCTCATCTTCGCCTTCGAAGCGGTCGTCATCGGCGGCCTGGGATCACTGTGGGGCACGCTCACCGGCGGCGTCGTCCTCGGCATCGCCCAGACCCTCGGCGCCCAGATCGACCCGCAGTACTCGATCCTCGCCGGGCACCTGGTCTTCCTCGTCATCCTGGCCGGCCCCCGCGGCCGGTTCATCGCCACCCGGAGAGCCCCCGCATGACCACAGCAGCCGCCCCCGCCCCGCCCGGCGCATGGTCCGTCCAGCGCGCCGGCCTGGCGTCCCGCATCGGTTCCGGCACCCTCGCCCTCGTCGCGATCGCCCTGTTCGCCGTTCCCCAGGTCCTCAGCGCGAACGTCGTCCAGCAGCTCACCAGCCTGCTGATCTTCCTCATCCTCGCCGTCATGTGGAACGCCCTGGCCGGATACGCCGGGCTCGTCTCGGTCGGCCAGCAGGCGTTCATCGGGTTCGGCGCCTACGGCACGATCTACCTCACCCAGCGCGGCATACAGCCCTACCTCGCCGTCGTCCTGGCATCCCTCGCCTCCGCCGTGCTCGCGGCGGTGCTCTCCCTGCTCGTCCTGCGGCTGCGCGGCGGCCAGTTCGCCGTGGGCACCTGGGTCGTCGCCGAGGCGATCGCCCTGTTCATCATGCTCGACCAGAGCCTCGGAGGCGGAACCGGCGTCTCCCTCCAGGGGCTGAGCGGCTACGCCCCCGAGGTTCGCCGCGCCTTCACCTACTGGCTCACCCTCGCCTTCGCCGTCCTCCTGCTCGTCCTGCTCTTCCTCCTGCTGCGGCACCGCACCGGGGCGGCCCTGCAGGCGATCCGCGACGACGAGGACGCCGCCGCCTCGCTCGGCGTGCGGGTCAGGCCGCTCAAGCTCACGCTGTTCGTCCTCGCCGGCTTCGGATGCGGTGCCGCGGGCGCCCTCACCCTGGCCAACACGCTGTTCATCCAGCCCCAGTCGATCTTCGGGGTGCAGTGGTCGGCGTACATGATCTTCATGGTGCTGGTCGGCGGCATCGGCACCTTCGAGGGACCGATCATCGGCGCCGTCCTCTTCTTCGCCGTGCAGTACTTCTTCGCCGACCAAGGAGCCTGGTACCTCATCGGGCTCGGCCTGGCCGCCGTCGCCTTCGCCCTCTTCCTCCCCCGTGGGCTCTGGAGCCTGCTGAACGACCGGCTCCAGGTCCAGCTGCTACCCGTCGGTTACCATCTGCGGCGACAGGGGGTCCGTCCCCAGTCGTCGAAGAGGGAGACTTGACCAGGTGGACGTTCCTGACCCCACGGCGACGGACGCGGACCGACCGGACCACCCGGTCACGGTGCGCCACCACATCGGCGGCGAGTGGACCGGGCCGCTGGGCGGAGGAACGTACCCCGACCACGATCCCTGGACCGGATCCGTCATGGCGACGGTCGCCGCGGGCGACGCCGAGGACGCCCGCCGGGCGGTGGACGCCGCCCAGGCTGCCTTCGCCGGGTGGGCGGAGGCGCTGCCGGTCGAGCGGCAGCGGGTCCTGCTGCGTGCGGGCGACATCCTCGAGCGCCGTCGCGAGGAGGTCGTCGGCCTGCTCACGCGGGAGACGGGGTGCGGCCGCCACTACGCGACGATGCAACTGGACTTCAGCGTCTCGCTGCTCCGCCAGGCCGCCGCACTCCCCTACACCGCTGTCGGACAGGTACTGCCTTCCGACATCCCCGGCACCCGGGCGCTCGCCGTCCGCCAACCGGTCGGAGTCGTCGCGGCCATCGCCCCGTGGAACGCCTCCCTGGTGCTGTCCGGTCGCAGCATCGTCGGCCCCATCGCCGTCGGCAACACGGTCGTCCTCAAACCGTCCGAGGAGTCTCCCCTGACCGGCGGCACGCTCTGGGCGGAGGTCTTCACCGAGGCAGGACTCCCTCCGGGCGTCCTCAACGTGATCACCCATGCCCCCGGGGACGCCGGCGCCATAGCGGACGCACTCCTCTCCCATCCCTCGGTGCGCCGCGTCAACTTCACCGGCTCCACACCCACCGGCCGCCGCCTCGCCGAGACGGCGGGCCGCCACCTCAAGCGCGTCGTCCTCCAGCTCAGCGGCCAGAACCCGCTCCTCGTCCTCGCCGACGCCGACCTGGCCTACGCGGTCGACGCCGCGGTCTACGGCGCGTTCCTGCACCAGGGACAGGTGTGCATGTGCGCCCGCCGCATCTACGTCGAGCGACCGATCGCGGAGGAGTTCACCCGCCTGTTCACGGAGAAGGCGGCGGCGCTGCCCGTCGGCGACCCGCGCGATCCGCGCACCGTGATCGGACCGGTGATCAACAAATGGGCGCTGTCCCTCCTGGACCGGCGTGTCGAGGAAGCCGTCTCGATGGGCGCCCGTCTCCTGACCGGGGGCACGGCCGAGCCGCCGTGCTACCCGCCCACCGTCCTGACCGACGTCCCGGAGGACGCCGAACTCGCCTTCGACGAGACCTTCGGCCCGGTCGTGATCCTGGAGACGGTCGACGACGCCGACCATGCGGTGGAGCGCGCGAACGCCTCCCGCTACGGGCTGACCGCGGGTGTCCTGACCGGCGACGCTCATCGGGGACTGGACATCGCCCGCCGTCTTCAGGCGGGGATAGTGCACGTCAACGACCAGCCGGTCAACGACCAGCCGAACATGCCCTTCGGTGGTGTCAAGGAGAGCGGCTGGGGGCGCTTCGGCACGGGCTTCGCGGCGGAGGAGTTCACCGAACTCCGCTGGATCACCCTGCGCGGGGAGCCGCGCGACTTCCCCTTCTGAGGGTCGGGGGTTGGTCCTCAGCATTCGATGACGTTGACAGCGAGGCCTCCGCGAGAGGTCTCTTTGTACTTGATCTTCATGTCGGCCCCGGTCTGCTTCATGGTCCTGATGGCCCTGTCGAGGGAGACATGGTGTCGGCCGTCGCCGCGCAGGGCCATCCGTGCGGCGGTGATGGCTTTGACCGCGGCCATGCCGTTACGTTCGATGCAGGGGATCTGGACAAGGCCGCCGACGGGGTCACAGGTGAGGCCGAGGTTGTGTTCGATGCCGATCTCGGCGGCGTTCTCGATCATCTCGGGAGTGCCGCCGAGAACCTCGGCCAAACCGGCGGCCGCCATGGAACAGGCGGAGCCGACCTCGCCCTGGCAGCCAACCTCCGCGCCGGAGATGGAGGCGTTCTCCTTGAAGAGGATGCCGATGGCGCCGGCGGTGAGCAGGAAGCGAACGATGTCGGCGTCGTCGGCACCGGGGACGAAGTTACGGTAGTAGTGCAGGACGGCGGGCACTATGCCGGCCGCGCCATTGGTCGGGGCGGTCACCACGCGGCGCCCGGAGGCGTTCTCCTCGTTGACCGCCATGGCGTAGAGGGTGACCCACTCCATGGCGTGCCGCTGGGGGTCGCCCTGGGCACGTACGGACCGTGCGGAGGCGGCCGCGCGCCGGCGGACTTCCAGGCCGCCGGGCAGAATGCCCTCACGGGACAGGCCCGCGTCGACACACTCCCGCATCACGGCCCAGACCTTGAGCAGGCCGTCGCGGATCTCCTGTTCGGGACGCCACGCCTTCTCGTTCTCCAGCATCAGGCGGGAGATGGAGTACCCCGTCTCACGGCAGAGCCGCAGCAGCTCGTCGCCGGTGGAGAAGGGGTACTTGAGGAGGGTGGTGTCGGCCTTGACGCGGTCCGCGCCAATGGATTCCTCCTCGATGACGAAGCCTCCGCCGACCGAGTAGTACGTCTTCTCCAGCAGGGGCTGCCCATCCGCGGCACGGGCCGTGAGAATCATGCCGTTGGGGTGGTGGGGCAGCGAACGGCGTCGGTGCAGAACGATGTCGGTGTCGGGCCTGAAGGCGATGGTGTGGCCGCCGGGCAGGTGCAGGCGGTGGGAGCGGGTGATGCGTTCGACGTCGAGTTCGGCCCGGTCCACGTCGACGGTGTCGGGTGTGTGTCCTTCCAGGCCGAGCATGACGGCCTTCGGGGTGCCGTGGCCGTGGCCGGTCGCGCCCAGCGAGCCGAAGAGCTGTGCCCGCAGCCCGGCCGTGTCGGTGAGCATGCCGACGGCAGCCAGATGCCGGGTGAACAGGTGGGCCGCGCGCATGGGGCCGACGGTGTGAGAAGAGGAGGGGCCGATGCCTATGGAGAAGAGGTCGAAGACGCTGATGGCCACGGAATGCCCCTTGTCGGTGAGGGGATGCGACGCGCATCCGGTGCGTGGGTGGGGTCGCTGCCGGTCCGGTCCGCTGTCAGGGCGGGACGTGTGTGCGGATGGACCGGCAGCGGTCTGGGGGCGGCGCAGGCCGGCTCTAGATGCGCGGGCGGTTCGCCCAGCGGGCGGTCTTGATGGCCATGTGGAGTTCCAGGCGTGCCGGTCCGTCGATCGGGTCGGTTCCGATCGCGTCCTTGATGCGGCCGAGGCGGTAGTAGAGGCTGGTGCGGTGCAGGTGGAGGCGTTGGGCGACCTGGTTGACGCTGGCGCTGTCGTAGTAGACCTCCAGGGTGTGCAGGAGGTCGCCGTTGTCGTCGGCCGCGTGCAGGCGGGTGTAGAGCTCTGACTGGTGGAGGGCGTCCCGCCGGAGGTTTCTGGCCAGGAACCGGTAGGGGCCGACGTCGTCCCAGGCGGCGAGGGGACCGAGTTGCGGGTCCACCGCGGCTGCCTGGCCGGCGATAACGGCCTGCTGGTAGGCGTCGGGGAGGCGGTCGATGGTCTTGAGAGGGCTGCTGACGCCGGCGAAAACCTGAGGCGGCATGTCGGTGCGGGTGACGGTTGCCACGGCGGTGGTGAGTTCCTGGTGCAGCTGGTGCGCGGTGTCCGCGCCATGGCTGGAGCGGACCAGGACGGTGGTGTGGGTGTCCTGTACGGACGTGGCCAGTACGTGGCTGTGGGCGGCCAGGGTCTGGTGCAGCGCCACGCGCAGCTGGGCGGTCTCGGCGTCGCCGCGGTGGGCCGGGCCATGGGCGCTGGCGGGCATGCACACCAGGACGTGCACGGTGTCCAGCGCGTACAGCGCGGGCCACCTTCCGAGGTCGTCGAGGGCGGCGGGGTCGGCCTGGCAGGCGTGGCGGAAGGTGGCTTCGCGATTGCGGCGTTCCTCCAGCAGTGGGTTGGCCTTGTCGTACTGGAGGGCGGCCAGGGTGTCGATCTGGTTGCCGAGGCGGGCCAGTCGGTCGAGGAGGGCCGCAGCGGACCAGGTGTCGTCGGACTGGAGGATCCACAAGGTGCCGGTCTTCACGCCGTGATGCAGGAGAGGGACACAGAGGCGGGCGCGCATGCCCAGGTCGGGGTTGGGGGGTACTTCCACGGGCGCGGTGGCGGTGGCGACGCCGTGCCTGTCCTGCCAGGAGCGGATGTCGTCGGGGACGGCGCGGTGGAGCAGGGAGCGGATGCGGGCTTCGTCGGCTCGGCCCTGCTGGGCGCTGTAGGTGACCAGGCGGCCGCTGAGGTCGTCGACGGACACACCCTTGCCAAGGGCGGTGGCCACCTCGTCCACGATGTCCTGGATCTCGCTGTTGGCCATGCCGCTCTCTCCCTTGGGTGATGGCGTGCTCTGGAGGGAGTCGGGGTTCCCTGGGTGCGGGTGCCCCTCGCTGATCAGGTTAGATCCGCGGTGGTCGGAATGGGCGCGACTCCATCGCTCCACGGTTCACACGGGCTGTACAGACTGCCGAGCGGTCCACAAGTCGGGGCCGAGGCTTGCGCGCAGTTCGGCGGCCGCGTCGGTGCCGGCCGGGCCCCGGTTGATCAGGGCATGATGGATGACGGCGGCGATGTGGGGCATGGTGGCAACGTCGGCGCCACGTCGGATGACCTCCTGGGTGCCCAGCCGGATGCCCTGGGCGGGAGCGGCGGGCAGCTGCCAGGGCAGGCGGCAGGTGCCGGCGTAGATACCGTGGGCGGCCAGGCGGGCGACGGCGTCGGCCCCTCCCCCCAGAGCCGTGGCGTCGATGACGACCTGGTGGGTGCGGGTGTAGCCGCGGTCGGCGCCGAGGACGGTGTAGCCGTGACCGGCCAGGTGTGCGGCCAGCTGCTGGGCGGCGGTGATGGTGGGTGCGGCCCAGGACGGCTTCTGTTCAGCGGCCTCGGCGGCGGCGATGGCCAGCGGGCCGAGCCGAGCGGGGTCGTAGTTGGAGCTGAGGACCGGGTAGGCGGCGTGCGAGATCGCCTCGGCGAGCTGCTGGTCGTTGGTGACGGCGGCGCCTCCGGCAGGCCCGGCGAAGGTCTTGTAGGTGGAGAAGGTGACGACGTGGGCGCCTTCGGCGAGCGGGTCCTGGACGTATCCGGCGGCGATGAGACCGGCGGCGTGGGAGGCGTCGTAGGCGAGCAGCGCGCCGATGCGGTCGGCGGCCTCGCGCAGCACGGCGAGATCGTGGGGGAAGAGGGTGACGCTGCCGCCGACCAGGAGCACCTTGGGCCGGTGAGTGGTGAGGAAGGCGCCCAGAAGGTGGGCGTCGACGTCGAGGTCGGCGCTGCTGTAGGGCAGGTGGACGACGTTCAGGCCGCGTACGCCGGCGGTCGCATGCGCGTGGTGGCTGGCGTGGCCGCCGGATTCCGGGGAGAGCACGGCGATGGTGTCGCCGGGCTGGGTGAAGGCGCTGTAGAGGGCCAGGTTGGCCATGGTCGCGGTCAGGAAGCGGACCTCGGCGTGCGCGGCGCGCAGGGCGCGGGCGACCTGGGTGGCGGCGATGACTTCGAGGACCTCGATCTCCTGGACGCCGGTCTGGAGTTTTCCGCCGGGCCAGCCGAGTGCGGGCCGGGTGGACAGCGCACCGTCGTGGGCGGCGCGCACCGCCGGAGATAGCACGTTCGTTCCGGCGTACAGCACGAGACCTTCGGCGTCCATGCGGTAGCGGTGCGCGTCCAGGGTGCGGTTGACGGCATCGGTGACCGCTGCTGCGCCCTCCTCACGGTGCAGGGTCTCCAGTTCGTGCAGCCGCTGACGGCTTGTGGCATCGGCCCAGGGGGCGATGGCGGAGGACGGGTGGGCGTTCACGAGGTGGGCTCCTTGCGGGACGGGAACGAACGTGGGGCGGGCTGCCGCCGTGGTTCGGCAACCCGCCCGGATGCGGGCCATGGGAAGGCCCGCGTGTCGCCGGTGCGGGCGGCGACAGTTCGGGACCGGGCCGCCGGCCCCACCCTGCTGCCTGGTGGGATCAGTCCACGAGGCGCGTCGCTGCCTCTTCGGTTGCTCCGGCGGCGACAGCCGGGGGGCCGGTGACCCGCTTGTGGGCGGCCGCCGCTGCGGCTGCCTCTCTGGCGGCGATCTTCGGTTTGGCGTACAGGTAGCCGCCGATCAGGGCGGCGGCCCAGATGGGCAGCGCGTACAGGGCGATGCGGTTGTCGGCGTCGAATCCGAGGATCACCGTGACGAAGGTCAGGAAGGCGATCACGAGCCAGCTCAGCGGGGTGGCGAAGGGCAGCTTGAACCAGCTCTCGTGCACTTCGCCGCGGGCCAGGCGGCGGCGGTAGATCATGTGGCAGACGATGATGACCAGCCAGCTCCAGATCGCGCCCAGAGTGGCGACGGAGGAGATGTAGACGAACGCCTGGTCGGGGACGATCGCGTTGACCAGAACGCCGATCATCATGGCGGCGCCTGAGGCCAGGATGGCAGCGGCGGGTACGTGGCCCTTGTTGACGGTGGCGAAGCGAGAGGGGGCGACACCGTCGGCGGCGAGCCGCTTGAGCAGACGGCCGTTGCTGAACAGGCCGGAGCTGCAGGAGGACAGCGCGGAGGTGAGGACGACAAAGTTCATGACGCTGCCCGCGGCGGGCAGGCCGATGTGGGTCAGGGCCTTCACGAACGGGCTCTCCCCGGCGTGGAACTCGGTCCAGGGGAACAAGGTCAGCAGCACCAGCAGGGATCCGACGTAGAAGATGCCGATCCGCCACGGGATGGAGTTGATCGCCTTGGGCAGGACCTTCTCGCGGTCTTTGGTCTCCGCCGCGGTCATGCCGATGAGTTCGACGCCTTGATAGGAGAAGACGACGATCTGGAAGGCGAGCAGGACCGCCATCCAGCCGTTGGGTGCGGCGCCGCCGTGGTTCCACAGGTGTGCGATCGTGCTGTTGGCCCCGGCGTCGCCGACGCTGAAGACGGCCACCAGCGTACCGCCGACGATCAGCCCCAGGATGGCGGCGATCTTGATGGAGGCGAACCAGAACTCCGCCTCGCCGAAGGCTCCGACCTTCAGCAGGTTCAAAAGCACCAGCGCGATCAGGACGACCAGCGCCGTGACGTATTGCGGAATGCCCGGGAACCAGTAGTGGACGTAGATGCCAGCTGCGGTGATCTCGGCCATGCCGATGATCGTCCACGTCGTCCAATAGCCCCAGCCGGTGATGAAGCCGTAGGCCGGTCCCATGAACTCGCGAGCGTACTCGGCGAAGCTGCCGCTGACAGGCCGGTAGATCAGCAGCTCACCGAGGGCGCGCATGATGATGTAGATGAACACGCCGGTGATGGCATAGACGCCGATCAGGGCGGGGCCGGCCTTGGCGATGCCACCGCCGGCGCCGAGGAAGAGGCCGACGCCGATGGCACCGCCGACGGCGATCATCCGGATATGGCGCTTGTTCAGGCTCTGCGCGAGCCCGTCATCGGTGAGTTCGACGCCGTGGGCCGATGGCGGCGGAGGGGTGGTGCTACCCATGGAAGGGCTCCTTCGGGTACGGCGGAGCCGTCGCGGTGACAGGCGCCGCCGGAGCGGGGTTGGGGAACTGCTGGCTGTGCGGGGCCGGGTTTCGGCGACGCCTGTCGGACGTCGTTACGGGATGCGAGTGCGCAGGGGTGGTGCGCTGGCAGGGGCAGGCCAGACAAGCACGCCGGTCAGGCCGTGTAGGCGATGGTGAAGCTCTTGTGCTGGGTGAAGCTCGCCAGCGCACCGTCCACGGAGTACTCGCGGCCCAGGCCGGACTGCTTGATGCCGCCGTAGGCCATGCCGGGGATCTGCCCGCCGCCCCGGTTGATCTGGATCCAGCCCGCCTCCAGCCGGTTGGCGGTGCGCAGGGCCTGGTCGATGTTCTTCGACCACACGTAGCCGGCCAGCCCGTAGGTGGAGTCGTTGGCCGAGTCCACGACCTCGTCCTCGTCGCGCCAGGGAATGACGACCAGGACCGGGCCGAAGATCTCTTCGCGGGTGATCTCCCAGTCGGCGTCCACGCCGCTGATGACGGTCGGCGCCACGTAGTAGCCGTCCTGGTCGACCGGTCGCCGCACACCGCCGGTGATCAGCTTGCCGCCCTTCTCCAGACCGGAGCGGATGTAGCGGCACACCTTGTCGTACTGGCCCTCGCTGACGATGGCGCCGATGTCGCTGTCCTCGTCCAGTGGGTCACCGATCTTCAGCTGGGCCAGCTTGGCCGTCAGCTTCTCCAGGAACGAGTCGAAGATGTCCTCGTGCAGGTACAGGCGGGAGCCCGCAGTGCAGGACTGGCCCTGGCGGGTGAACCGCATGCCCATGATCACGCCGTCGACGGTGGCGTCGTCGTCCGAGTCGGGGAAGACGATGACCGGGGATTTCCCGCCCAGCTCCAGGGTGACCGGCACGATCCGGTCCGCGGCCGCCGCGAGGATGCTGCGCCCGACCCCCGTGGACCCGGTGAACGTCAGTTTGGCGATGTCCGGGTGCGAGGTGATCCGCGTACCCGCCACCGCGCCTGAGCCGGACAGCACGTTCAGCACGCCGTCGGGCAGGATCTCCGCCGCCCACTGAGCCAGCCGTAGCACCCCGAGCGGGGCCAGCTCCGCGGTCTTCAGGACCAGCGTGTTGCCCGTGGACAGCGCCATGGCGATCTTCAGCGCGGACAGCTGAACCGGCGCGTTCCACGGCACGATGCCGCCCACCACGCCCAGCGGCTCACGCACGGTGTACGACAACAGGCCGTCGCCCAGCGGGAGCGTCTCGCCCTTCTGCTCGGAGGCGACCTGCCCGTAGTAGCGGAAGATGTCCACCGCCGAGGCGGCCTCGCCACGGGCCTGCGTGCGCAGGGCGTTGCCGGTCTCGGAGGCGATGATCCGGGCCAGTTCCTCCTGATGCTCGGCGATCTTGTCGCCGAGCCTGATCAGCAGGGCTCCGCGCTCTCGCGAGGGACGTGCCCGCCAGGCGGGGAACGCCTCCTTGGCGGCGGCCACCGCCCGGTCCACGTCCGAGTCGCCGGATGCCGGGACGCGGCCGATGATCTCTCGGCGGCCGGGGTTCTCCACCTCGATCCATTCGCCGGAGTCCGCAGGTCCCCACACCCCGCCGATCAGCTGGTGGACGACGGGAATCTCAACACCGGTGGTGCTCACTTGCCGCTCTCCTTGGTCTGCAGACGAACGTCGGCGAAGTCCTCGTAGAACTCGACGACGCTGGTGAAATCCTTGCCGCCACGCCCCAGCCGGCGGCCGATCGAGAACAGGTCCCGCACCGCGTTCGACAGTGGCAGCGGCACCGGCCCCGAGGCGGCGGAGGCGAGGAAGAGGCCCAGGTCCTTGTGCATGAA
This sequence comes from Streptomyces sp. SAS_272, assembly GCF_052543235.1. Lineage (NCBI taxonomy): Bacteria > Bacillati > Actinomycetota > Actinomycetes > Kitasatosporales > Streptomycetaceae > Streptomyces > Streptomyces sp. SAS_272. The sequence goes on from NZ_JBMNDR010000139.1 coordinate 12,761, forward strand.
GTCCAGGGCGAAGCCGGTCGGCCGCTCGGCGGAGAACAGGGTGCGCGGGAAGTAGTTCGACAGCACGTTGCTGTTGGCGGAGCTCTTGGTCAGCACGCTCACCGCGGTGTCCAGGTCCACCCCCTGGCGCACGGTCGTGGTCAGTGCTTCGCCCAGCGCCGCGATGTTGATGGCTGTGATCAGGTTGTTGGCCAGCTTCACGACCTGGCCGCTGCCGCTGTCCCCGATGTGTACGAGGCTTCCGGCGTACGCCTCCAGCAGCGGGCGCACCTTTTCGAGGGCGGTCTTGTCACCACCCACCATGATCGCGAGGGTGCCGGCTTCCGCGCCCTGCACGCCTCCGCTGACCGGCGCGTCCAGGAAGCTGACGCCCTGTGCGGCGGCCGTCGCGGCCAGACGGCGGGAGGTGTCCGGGTCGATCGTGCTGTGGTCGACGATCACCGCCCCCTCTTCGGCGTGCGGCAGGATCTCACCGACCACCGCCTCCACGATCGCCGGTGTGGGCAGGCTCAGGAAGACCGCCTCGGCGCCCTCGGCGGCCGCGGCGGCCGACGCCGCCGACCTGGCCCCCGCTTCCACCGCGGTCTGCACCGCTGCGGTGTTCAGGTCGAAAACCACCACGTCGCGGCCGGTCTTCACCAGATGCGCGACGACACGCCCTCCGATGTTCCCCAGCCCGACAAAGGCGACTGATGCACTCATCCAAAGCTCCGATCTCAGCTGGCCTCCGGCCTCGTCCGCGGTCCGCGGCAGGGCTGGAATCCGACGGTGCGCAGACCGTACGGCTGGTTGGAAATCAGCCACCACCGGCAGATGCCGAGAGCTCCCCGCCGTTTACCCGACATTTGTCGAAACCCCTGTGGGGGTTCCGGTTGGCGCGATGGCTGAGGCTCTGGAACGCAGGCGGTGTGGCCAGGGGGCGTGCCCCGCGTTCAGGCGAGGACCGGGCAGGTGACTTCCTCAAGGACTTCCAGCGTGCGCCGGCAGGGATGTCCGCTCGCCCGTGTCAGGGCGAGTCCGCAGGTACCGTTGAGCGAGACATGGGCGGTCGCGTCCACGACCCCACGTCGCCCGACTCGGGCCGCGGTGGCGGAGGCCTTGAGGTCCGGTGCAGCAGTCCCCGGTCTCCGGCGAAGGCGCAGCAACACCACCCCTGTGGCTGGGCGGTCTCCTCCGCGGTCGCGCGCAGCAAGCGTCGAGCAGGACGCATCGGCAGCCCGCCTGATCGCAGACCTCGGACCGAACCGGCAGGGCTTCCGGCCTCCCGTCCCGGACCTCATCCGGCGCCCTCTGGAAGACGGGCGGCTCGGCCACCCGCTGCAGCCCACGGTCAGGCGCTCGTACCGCCAGGTCGGCGGAGGTCATACCGGGTGTGCGTCCAGGGCCGTGTTCGTGCGCGGGATCGGATGCAGAACGGCGCGAACGCTCCAGCCGCCGTCGGAGTCGGGACCGGCGGTGACCGTTCCTTGGTAGAGCGCGGCCCGTTCACGCATGCCGAGAAGTCCCTGCCCCGGGCCGTCCCAGGAGCGTTCCCGTTCCACGGCGGGCGGACCCGTGTCCTCGACGGTGACGTGTACGGCATCCTGCTCCGCGATCACGGTGACACGGACTGTGGTGTCGGAGGCGGCATGCTTGAGGGTGTTCGTCAGAGCTTCCTGGACTATGCGGTACAGGGCGAGTTGAAGTCCTGCGGGCAGGACGGTCAGGTCACCGGCGGTATGGAGGCCGGCGTCGGGACCGGCGGCACGGATCCGCTCCAGCAGAGCGTGGAGATCACCGGCGCCCGGCTGGGGGTGGAAGGGCGTCTCGTGGGTGCCCTCATCGCGAATGGCAGTGAGGAGTCGACGCAGGTCGGCCAGGGCACCGCGACCGCTGTCCGCGATGATCCGCAGGGCTTCCGCGCTCTGCTTCGGCTTGGTCTCGGCCAGCCCCGCCGCACCGTGAGCCAGACCGACCAGGACGGCGAGGGTATGACCGAGGATGTCATGCATCTCCCGGGAGATACGGGCCCGTTCCGCGGCCTCGGCTAGGCGAGCTCGCTGATCGCGCTCCACCTCCAGACGTGCCGCCTGATCCTCCAGGGCCATGATGTACGAGCGCGCCACCCGGCCGGCCAGGCCCAGGCCTGCGATGGCGAGGATGCAGAGCACCAGGTCGGTGGTGACCGTCAGGGGGCTGTCGATCCGTTCGATCTGCCTGTCCGGCGCGAAGGTCATGATCGTCACGATGGTCTGGGGAACGGTGATCGAGACGGCGACGGCCAACTGGACCGGCGGTGCGAACCGGGCGAGGTTGTACAGCATGATCAGTTGCACGAGAAAGTGAGCGTTGGTGAGAACCCCGGAAACGGCCTCCGCCATAGAAAAGGCCGTGATGATGGCGAAGACCGGGAAAGCATGGCGATCACGCGCGAGCAACGGGACAGTGAGCTTTTTCAGCGTTGCCTCTCCAGGGTGAGAACGGCTTTGGTGATGACGCTCATGCGGTTGGGGCTGATGCGGGATCTGCGGAAGATCTGCCA
>NZ_JBMNDR010000140.1:0-14669 GCF_052543235.1 Streptomyces sp. SAS_272
CGCGACCCGCTACGACAAGACCGCCGAGTCCTATCAGGCAGCCGTCACCCTCGCCTCGCTCCTGATGTGGGCGTGACATTTGAAGACAACTCCTAGGGCACCCCCCGCAGGGTCGTCGCCAGTACTCTCACCCCGGGTACCCGGTCCGCCACCTTGGACAGTGCCTGCGGTACCTCGTCGGTACTGATGCGCACCGCTCCGGGGTGCCCGCCCGCCAGCCCCAGGGCACCCACCACGACGTCGGCGTGCCGGGCCAACCGGAGGTCGACCTCGCGTGCCCGCTGAGGACCGCCCCTGCCGGCCCAGAGACTCGGGCGGTAGTTGGGGTCGTAGGAGAGGTCACACCGTGCCGGCGGGCGGTGGTCATCGCCTCCTCCGCGACCCTGACCGTGGTGTCCGACAAGCCCGCGAAGACACCGCCGGTGTGGAACCAGCGTGCGCCCGTGGAGAAGACCGAGTCCCAGTCGATGTCGCCCGGCCGCAGCTGGGACACCGCGGTGTTCGCGCGGTCGCTGACCCCGAGGGCTCCCGGATGCCGAAGCCTCGTTCCACGAAGTTGAGTCCGTTGCGCGCGGTGCGACCGATGCCGTCGGCGGGGACCCAGCGGATGAGTGAGTTGTCGACCCCGCCCTGCAGGATGAGGTCCTCGGTGAGGCGGCCCACCTTGTTGTCCACCAATGCCGTGGCGACGGCCGTGCGCAGACCGAAGCAGCGGCGAAGACCCTGTACGACGTTGTACTCGCCGCCGCCTTCCCAGACCTGGAACGTGCGGGCGGTGCGGATCCGGCCCTCGCCCGGGTCGAAGCGCAGCATCACTTCGCCGAGGGCGACCACCTCAGGTCCCCGCCCGGTCACGCCGCGCTCCTCTCCACGGCCTCGGCCGTCAGCCTCTGGATCTTCGTGTAGTCCCCGCGTTCCAGGTGGCCGACGGCGGCCATCCAGCTGCCGCCGACCGCGAGGACGGCCGGATGAGAGAGGTACACGGAGAGGTGTGCGGGCCCGATGCCGCCCGTCGGTACGAACCGGGCCTGCGGGAACGGCGCCGCGAGAGTCTGGAGCGTCCAGGTGCCTCCCAGAGGTTCGGCCGGGAACAGCTTCACGGTGCTGAGTCCGGCTCGCAGGGCCTGCATCAGTTCCGTGGCGGTGGCGATGCCGGCAGGACCGGAACACCCAGCTCACGGCACTTGTCCACGACTGCCGCGTCGAAGCCGGGCGACAGGACGAAGCGGGCACCGGCCGCGACCGCCCGCTCCGCCTGCTCGGGGGTGAGGACCGTGCCGGCGCCCAGGGTGAGCCCACCGTGGGCCGCCATCGCCTTCAGCGCCTGTTCGGCGTCCGGGGTGCGGAAGGTGACCTCGGCGCACCGGGCGCCGCCCGCGGCGAGCGCCTCGGCCAGGGGAGCCGCCGTGGCGACGTCCGGCACGGTCAGCACCGGCAGAACCCGGGCTGCGGACAGGGCGGCGGTCAGGTCGGTGCTCATCTGCCGAGCCAGCCGCCGTCGACGGGCAGGACGGTGCCGTGGACGTAGGCGGCGGCGTCCGAGGCGAGGAAGACGGTGGCACCCGCGAGATCGTCCGCGTCGCCCCAGCGGCCGGCCGGGATGCGGTCCAGGATCGCCTTGCTGCGCACCGGGTCGTCCCGCAGGGCCTGGGTGTTGTCGGTGGCGATGTAGCCGGGGGCGATGGCGTTGACGTTGACGCCGTGCGGGGCCCATTCGTTGGCCAGGGCCTTGGTCAGACCGGCGATGCCGTGTTTGGCGGCGGTGTAGCCGGGAACGGTGATCCCTCCCTGGAAGCTGAGCAGCGACGCCGTGAAGATCACCTTGCCCCGGCCCCGGGCCACCATCGCCGCGCCGACCGCCCGGGTCAGCGCGAACTGCGCGCTGAGGTTGACCTGGAGGACCAGGTCCCAGTCGGTGTCGGGGTGTTCGGCGGCGGGCGCGCGGCGGATGGTGCCCGCGTTGTTGACCAGGATGTCCACCGGCCGCTGCCGCCCGGCGAGGTCGGCGCCCAGGGCTCGTACGGCCTCGGGGTCGGCGAAGTCGGCGCGGATCGCCTCGAAGGTACGGCCCGCGGCGGCGACGTCCTTCTCGATGTCGCTGCCGGACTCCTCCAGCGAGGCGCTGACGCCGATGACGTCCGCGCCGGCCTCGGCGAGCGCGCGGGCCATGGCCCGGCCGATGCCACGCCGGGCACCGCTGACGACGGCGAGTCTTCCGGTGAGGTCGAAGGCGGTCATACGGCGGCTCCCGCGGCCTGGTCGGTGCAGTCCACCAGGATCTTCATCACGTCGCCTCCGGCCTCCAGGGCCTCGAACGCCGAGGGCGCCTCGGCGAGCGGCACCACTTTGCTGATGAGCTGCTCGGCGGGGATCGTGCCGTCCGCGACCAGCGTCACGGCCCGCTCGAAGTCCGAGCGGTCGTACAACCGGGCGCCGACCAGCGTGAGTTCACGCCAGAAGAAGCGGTGCAGATTCACCTCGCGGTGCTGGGGATGAATGGCGACCAGACACAACCGGCCCCGGACGCCGAGGACCTCGACGGCCGTGTCCATCCCGGCGGCGGCTCCCGACACTTCGAAGGCGACGTCCGCCCCCGCGTCGCCGGTCCACTCCCGCACCAGTTCGGGCACGTTCTTCTCTGCGGGGTTCCAGCTCGCCAGGCCCAGCTTCTCTGCGAGCAGGCGACGATGGGCGCTGAGCTCCACGACCCGGACGTCGGCACCGGCGGCGCGCGCGACCAGCGCGATGAGGACGCCCACCGGTCCGCCGCCGACCACGACCACCCGTTCGCCGTCGCGCAGTGCGGCCCGGCCCACGTCGTGCACGGCTACCGCCGTGGGTTCGACGAGCGCGGCCCGGTCGAGGGATACGGAGTCCGGCAGCCGCAGGAGGGTGGCGGCGGGTACGGTCCAGCGCTGCTGCATCGCACCGTGGGAGTCGATGCCGATGAAGTCGAGGTGCTGGCAGACGTGCTGGTGGCCCGCGCGGCACGCGGGACAGGTGCCGTCCCAGCGCAGCGGCATCACGGTCACCGCGTCGCCGGGTTGCCAGCCCTCCACGTCGGGGCCCACCCGTACGATCCGGCCGGACATCTCGTGTCCGAGGACGGCCGGCGCGTGGACCCGGGCGTCCATGTCGCCGTGGAAGATGTGCAGGTCTGTGCCGCAGATGCCGACGTAGGCGGGGGCTACTTCGACCTCGCCGGGGCCGGGCGGCGAACTCTTGGAGGGGGCCGTGTCCAGGGTGCGGGCCGCGATGTAGCGGACTGCGAGTGTCATCGTCGTTGAGGTCCTTTCGGCGCGGGTGCCGGTGGTGGGAGGGGTACGGCTACAGGGCGGGTGGTTGCGGGTTGTTCCCGGACGGCGTTCTCAGGCGGGCGGCAGCCGGTAGAAGTCGGTCGCGGTGCCGACGAGGATCGCCTGGGTCTCGCTCGCGGAGCAGCCGGCCAGAAGCTCCTCGACGGTGGCCGCCCAGAGATTCCAGCCGCCGGCGAGTACGCAGACCGGCCAGTCGGAGCCGAACATGAGCCGGTACGGGCCGAAGGCGGAGAGCAGCACGTCCCACACCGGCCGGATGTCGTCGATGGTCCACTTCTCGTGGTCGGCCTCGGTGACGAGGCCCGACACCTTGCAGTGCACCTGCGGGTGCCGGGCCAGCAGGCGGATCTGTCGTTCCCAGTCGGTCAGGCCGCCGTCCGCGATGGGCGGTTTGCCGGCGTGGTCGAGGACCAGCGGCAGGCCGGGGACACGCTCGGCGAGCCGGATCGCCTGCGGCAGCTGGTCGCTGCGTATCAGGACGTCGTAGCCGAGCCCTCGGTCGCGTACCGCGCGCAGCCCGGATTCCACGACAGGGCGCTGCAGCCAGTCGGGGTCCGGCTCCGCCTGCACGATGTGCCGAACGGCTCGCAGACGGGTGCCGCCGGGAACGGCGCCCAGCCCGTCCAGGATGTCGTCGATGGCGAGACAGGTCAGATCCACCCATCCGACGACCGCGCCGATCAGCGGATCGGTGTCGGCCAGGGCGAGCAGCTCCCGGGTCTCGGGCAGGGAGGTCACGCACTGGACGACCACAGTGCGCTCCAGACGGCGTCCGGCGATCGTCCGGGTGGCGGTCGTGCGCAGGTTCCCGGCGCCGAAGGAGCGGCGGATCGGTTCGTGACCCGGGCCGTCCAGCCAGGGCTGAGGGCGTCGGTCGAGGTTCCACACGTGATGGTGGGCGTCGACGAGGCCCGGGCGCGGGTTGTCAGACACGGGCCGCCCAGACCGGGCCGTCGGGGTAGGTGTACTCCTGCAGGGACTTGGGGTGCATCTGTGCGCTGATCCCCGGGAGGGCTGGCGCGAGGTAGTGGCCGTCGGCGATGCGCACCGGGTCGACGAAGTGCTCGTGCAGGTGGTCGACGTACTCGATGACACGGTCCTCGGTGGTACCGGAGACGGCGACGTAGTCGAACATCGACAAGTGCTGCACCATCTCGCACAGACCTACCCCGCCCGCGTGCGGGCAGACCGGGACGCCGAACTTCGCGGCGAGCAGCAGGATCGCGATGTTCTCGTTGACGCCGCCGACCCGAGCCGCGTCGATCTGCACGATGTCCACCGCGCCGGCCTGGAGGAGCTGCTTGAAGACGACCCGGTTGGCGATGTGCTCGCCGGTGGCGACCTTGATGGGGCTGACAGCCTTGCGGACGGCGGCGTGGCCGAGGATGTCGTCGGGGGAGGTGGGCTCCTCGATCCAATACGGGTCGTAAGGAGCGAGGGCGCTCATCCAGTCGATGGCGGGCTGGACGTCCCATCTCTGGTTGGCATCCACCGCGATACGGATGCCGTCGCCGACCGTCTCGCGGGCGGTGCGCATGCGGCGCACGTCGTCGTCCAGGTCCGCGCCGACCTTCAGCTTGATCTGGGTGAAGCCGTCGGCGACGGCTTCACGGGCCAGGCGGGCCAGCTTCTCGTCGGAGTAGCCGAGCCAGCCGGGAGTGGTGGTGTAGGCGGGGTAACCGTGCTCCAACAGACGGGCGATGCGCTTCTCGCGGCCGGGTTCGGCGCGCTTGAGGATCTCCAGGGCCTCATCAGGAGTCAGGGCTTCACTCAGCCAGCGGAAGTCGACCTGGGTCACGAGCTCCTCGGGCGACATCTCGGCCAAAAAGCGCCAGACGGGCTTGCCCGCCCGCTTGGCGGCTAGGTCCCAGGCGGCGTTGACGACCGCGCCGGTCGCCATGTGGATGGCGCCCTTCTCCGGGCCGAGCCAGCGCAGCTGGGGGTCGTGGACCAAGGTGCGGGCGAACGCGCCGAGGTCGCCACAGACCTCCTCGACGGACAAGCCCACCACGTGCGGGGCGAGCGTCGCGATGGCGGCGGCCTGTGCGTCGTTGCCCCTCCCGGTGGTGAAGGCCAGGGCGTGGCCCTCCAGCCCGTCGCCGACGTCGGTGCGCAGAACGACGTAGGCCGCCGAGTAGTCGGGTTCGGGGTTCATGGCGTCTGAACCGTCGAGGTGCTCGGATGTCGGAAAACGGACGTCCAGGACGTCCAGGGAGGTGATGCGGGGGGATGAGGGTGCGGCAGACGACATGACAGCAACTCCTGGGAAAGGGGCGGGCGGGAACAAAGGCCGCCTGCGGACGTGCGGCGGGTCGAGGACACCGCGTCAGCCAGTCGACGGGATGCTAGATCGAAAAACATCCCATGTCTACATCCTGTAGATGCAAGATTCGGAGCTCTTGAGCCAAGAAATCTGCAGTATGGATGGGATGTATACTGTTGCGAGTTTGTGCGGGAGGGGTTCACAGCTGCCAGACCACAGGGAGTGAGGCGTCGGCGCCGTCCGCCGAGTAGTCGTGCGCGACGGCCGGCAGCTCGCCCATCCGCGCCTGCCAGGCGATGTTGACCGGCAGCTTCTCCAACTCGGCGATCACCGCCCCGTAATCGGGAACCTCCAGTACGTGGAAGAGGTCGATGCCGCTGCGCCAGATCGTCCACTCGCTCACCCCCGCGGTGCGGATGGCGTCGGTCAGTTCCTCGGGGACCTCGCGGTGCGCGGCCTCGTACTCCTCGATTCGGTCGGCGCGCACCTTGGTATGCAGGGCGATTCTCAGGACAGCTCCTTTGTGCGGTCGGGCGTGCGGAAGCCTCTGATGCCTCCGCGGAGGCTGGAACGGGGACGTCGTGAGCGCGCGGTCCCACGTTCCACCGGACGTTGCGGACGCCGTCCGGGACAGGTCCGCACCTGTGTGGACCGTGTGGCACTCCGGGGGCCCGTCCCTTCAGCGCGGACGAGCGACACCGTTCCGCTGTGTCGCCGGGCCGCAGGAACGGCGTGTCCGGAAGGCCCAGGGCGACACCGGCCGGGGATCCGGTGTTGATCACATCACCCGGCTCCAGGACCATGTACCGGCCCAGGTAGGCGACGATCCGCGCCACCGGGAAGATCACGTCGCGCGTGTTGCCCTGTTGCCGCTCCACACCGTTGACACTCAGACGCAGTCCGAGGCTCTGCGGGTCGGTGACCTCGTCGGCGGTGACCAGCCACGGGCCGAGCGGGTTGAAGGTCTCGCAGGACTTGCCGAGGTCCCACTGGGAGGAGTGCTCCAGCTGGAACTCGCGTTCGGAGACGTCGTGGCTGATCGCGTAGCCGGCGACGACGTCCACTTGCCTCCTCCGGGCCGACCGAATAGCGTGCCCGCCGGCCGATGGCGGGCGAGTTCCACCGCCCAGTCGGTTCTGGTCGAGTCACGCGGGATCAGTACGTCGTCGTACGGACCGGCGACCGTGCCGGGGTCCTTCAAGAAGACCACCGGCCGGGACGGGATGGACGCCCCGGTCTCGGCGGCGTGGGCGAGGTAGTTCAGGCCCATGCAGACGACCTTGCCGGGCGGGTCACGGGTGCGCCCACCCTGAGGCCCTCGGCGTCGAGTTCCGCGAGCGCGTCGGCCGTGAGCGGGGCCCGGAGCCGGTCGAGGCCGCCGGAAGCCAGGAAGGCGCTGTCGACGTGGACGCGTCGAGGAACCGGCCGTCACCGGTACGGACAACTGGTGCCTCTTCGCCGCGGGCACCGAGTCGGAGGAGTTTCAACGGGAGCAGTTCCCTCGTCAGGTTTGTGCGGGTGCGGGTGCGGGTGCGGGTGCGGTACAGGCGACGGTGATCGACGTACATCGGATGACTCGCGCCCCGGGGGACTGTAGGCATCCGACATGGCTAATGGCAATCCATTGATGGGATGTATTCGGCTGCTCCATCCGTATGCATATCCGAATTGCCCCTAATGTCGCAAATAAATTTCAGTGTGTTGATGGGCGGTGCATCTACTGCGTCGTGTGGTCATGGGAGTGATCGCGTGCCTTTTGTTAGGAGCGTTGCCAAATTGTAAGGCGTTTCCCGGCCGGGTCTTCGCGGCTCACGATCCCTATAAAGTTGCAGGTCAGATCGGCATTCGGGTGTCCCTCGTAGGTGTTGTGGACGTTCGTGTGGCACCTTGCGGCCCGATAGCCGCGTGAATCGCTACTTAAGGCTCTTGTCATCGTCGGCAACGTCGACGTAACGTCCTCACCGCTCGGGAGACATAGGAGCAATCCGCAGCGCTCAAGCATCGGCTCTGTCATGACATGGGTCCGGCACCTCACGGCGTTCCGTCCCGGAAGGCGAGGGCGTCTCCCGTCAACCTCCCCACGGCTCGCTCCGGCCAAGAAGAGAGACCCAGGCCATGAAGCTTCCTCGTACCCGGTCCGCCGCCACCGCCGCTCTCGCTGTACTGGCTCTTGCCACTGCCTGCAACCGGGAGAGCGGTGACTCCACCTCGGCGGGGGGCAGCGGCAAGCCCGCCATCGGCATCGACCTGCCCAGGTCGGACACCGACTTCTGGAACTCCTACGCCGCGTACCTGAAGAAGGACATCAAGGCCGACGGAACCAACGCGCTGCCGATCAGCAACTCGCAGAACGACGTCACCAAGCTCGTGTCGAACGTGCAGGTCTTCGAGAACACCGGGGCCAAGGCCATCGTCATGGCCCCGCAGGACACCGGCGCCATCGCCTCCACGCTCGACACCCTCGCGTCGAAGAAGATCCCTGTGGTCAGCGTCGACACCCGTCCCGACAAGGGCGACGTCTACATGGTCGTCCGCGCCGACAACCGGGCCTACGGCACGAAGGCCTGTGAGTTCCTCGGCAAGCAACTCGGCGGCAAGGGCAAGGTCGCGGAGTTCCAGGGCGCCCTGGACTCCATCAACGGACGCGACCGCTCCGAAGCGTTCGCCGCGTGCATGAAGGACAAGTTCCCCGGCATCAGGGTGTTCGAGCTGCCCACCGACTGGAAGGGCGACGTGGCCTCCGCCAAGCTGCAGAGCCTGCTCGCCCAGCACCCGGACCTGAACGGCATCTACATGCAGGCCGGCGGTGCCTTCCTGCAGCCCACCCTGGCCCTGCTGGAGCAGAAGGGCCTGCTCAAGCCGGTCGGCCACAAAGGCCACATCTCCATCGTCTCCAACGACGGCATCCCGCAGGAGTTCGACGCGATCCGCAAGGGCCAGATCGACGCCACCGTCTCCCAGCCCGCCGACCTCTACGCCAAGTACGTCCTCTACTACGCGCAGGCAGCCGCCGAGGGCAAGACCTTCGAGCCCGGTTCGACCGACCACGACTCGACGATCATCAAGCTCCCCAACGGTCTGGAGGACCAGCTGGCGGCGCCGCTGGTGACCAAGGGCAACGTGGACGACAAGACCCTGTGGGGCAACAACGTCGGCAAGTGACCGACCGGTCGCACGGCGCGCGGCGGACCGGGGGCGGCCCCGTCTCCCCGCCGCGCGCGCCCTCTCCCCACCCGCAACGAAGGACGGTACTCACCATGGCGGACACCGTGCCCGCCCCGGCGAACAGCGCCGGAGACAGGGCCCCTGTGGCCGAGGCGACCGGCGTGTCCAAACGATTCGGCGCGACCGTGGCGCTGCGCGACGCCCGCATCGCGATCGCCGCGGGCGAGTCGCACGCTCTGGTCGGACGCAACGGCGCCGGCAAGTCGACGCTCGTCTCGATCCTGACAGGGCTGCAGCAGCCCGACACCGGATCGCTCAGGTTCTCCGGGCAAGCGGCTCCGGCGTTCGGTGACACCGACGCCTGGCGTTCCCGGGTGGCCTGTGTCTACCAGCGGTCCACCATCATCGGTGAGCTCACCGTTGCCGAGAACCTCTTCCTCAACCGGCAGAGCCCCGCGGCCCTGACCCCCATCCGCTGGAAGAGTCTTCGCCGCAGGGCCGAGGAACTGCTCGGCGAGTACGGCGTGGACGTCGACGCCGCGGCAGCCGCGAAGGACCTGACCGTGGAGCAGCGGCAGTTCGTCGAGATCGCGCGGGCGCTGTCGTTCGGCGCGCGCTTCATCATCCTGGACGAGCCGACCGCAAAGCTCGACGCACGCGGCATCGGCAGACTGTTCGACAAGCTGCGTGACCTCCAGAGCCAGGGCGTCGCCTTCCTCTTCATCTCGCACCACCTCCAGGAGGTCTACGACCTCTGCCGCACCGTCACCGTCTACCGTGACGCCACCCACATCCTCACCGCGCCCGTCGTCCAACTCGGTCACCAGGCCCTGGTCGAAGCCATGACTGGCGAGTGCGCGACGGTTATGCCCGTCATCGGGCCCAGCTGGACCGCCGAGACCGGCACGGGCGAGGAGTTGCTGGCCGTGAACGCGCTCACCCTGCCGGGCGCCATCGAGAACCTCACCCTGTCGGTCCGCTCGGGCGAGGTCGTCGGGCTCGCGGGCGCCACCGCCAGCGGCAACGTACAGGTCGGCGAGACGCTCGCCGGTCTGCACCGCCCCGAGAGCGGCACCATCGAGGTCGCAGGGTGTCCCCTGCGCACCGGCGACATTCCCGCCGCGCTCGCCGCGGGCGTCGGCTTTGTGCCCGAGGACCGCCACCGCCAGGGGCTGGTGGCCGACCGCAGCGTCGCCGAAAACGCGACGCTCACCGTCACCGACCAGCTCGGGCCTTATGGGACCGTCCTTCCCGCTCGTACGCGGACCTTCGCCGGACGCATGATCCGCAAGCAATGAGGAGAACCTTCGCGCGCTGCAGGCCCGCGACGCCCTCGTCGCCGCGTCGTCCGCCGTCCACATCTGTGCGGTCGAACGGTGGCTGGCGCAGAGCCTGACCGAAGCCCACCTTTTGCCGGTGAACGCCGGCTGACCGAGTGCCGGGACCCGAACCCGGCATCACCACCACGTCCGGATGGCCTCGCCATGTCGGAGACCCTCGCCCTGCCCGGGCAGGGCGTCAACCCAGGCGCCGGAGCCTCCTCCCGCGCTTCTCACTGTCAACCCTTCGGAACACTCAGTTGCCTTGGAGGCCTCTCAATGTCGAGAGCGATCAACAGACGGCAGTTCCTCGCCGGTACCACGGCCATCGCGGCGGCCGCGGTCGCGGGCGGCCTGTTCAGCGCCGGCCCCGCCCTTGCCGCACCGTCCACCTACACGCCTGCCTGGGGCTCGGTGAACCAGCACCCGGCGTCTCCTGAGTGGTTCAAGGACGCCAAGTTCGGCATCTACTTCCACTGGGGTGTCTTCAGCGTCCCCGCCTACGACAGCGAGTGGTACCCGCGCAACATGTACTTCGGCGGCAGCAAGGTGAATCAGCACCACGCCGCCACGTACGGCGACCCTTCAGTGTGGCCGTACCACAACTTCATCAACGGGGCGAACGACAAGGCCGGCAACTTCACGCAGTTCGCTCCCAAGCTGAAGTCTGCCGGAGGCAACTTCGACCCCGACGAGTGGGCGCAGCTGTTCGTGGACGCGGGCGCCAGGTTCGCCGGTCCGGTCGCCGAGCACCACGATGGCTTCTCGATGTGGAACAGCCAGGTCAACGAGTGGAACTCGGTCGCCAAGGGCCCCAAGCTCAACCTGCTGCAGCTGTTCACCGACGCCGTCCGCGCGAAGAACCTCAAGCTGCTGGTGTCGATGCACCACGCCTACAACTACCTCGGCTACTACGAGGCCGTGCCGGCGCAGTCCGACCCGAGCCTGAAGAAGCTCTACGGGCAGCTGGACAAGACCACGGAAGACCAGCTCTGGTACGACAAGCTCAAGGAGGTCATCGACCTGGCCCAGCCGGACATCATCTACCAGGACGTCCACCTGGACCAGATCGCCGAGACCCAGCTGCTGAACTTCCTCTCCTACTACTACAACCGGGCCAACTCCTGGGGCCGAGAGGTCATCGCCACCTACAAGGACGCGTTCAACAGCCACGGCGAGGTCTTCGACTACGAGCGCGGCGGTCCGGCCGACATCAGCTCGCCCTACTGGCTGACCGACGACAGCGTCTCCAGCACCAGCTGGTGCTACACGGAGGGCATCGGCTACTACACGGCACAGCTGCTGCTGCACGCGATGATCGACCGGGTCAGCAAGAACGGCACCGTCCTGCTCAACATCGCGCCGAAGGCCGACGGCACCATCCCCCAGGGCCAGCGCGACATCCTGCTGGGCATCGGCGACTACCTGACGCGCTTCGGTGAGTCGGTGTACTCGACCCGGGCCTGGACCGCCTACGGCGAGGGGCCGACGAAGATGGGCGGCGGCACCTTCATGAACCCGAGCGCCGGCACCGCCCAGGACATCCGCTTCACCCGGAACAAGGCGAACGACACCCTGTACGCCACGGTCCTCGGCTGGCCCGGCAGCTCACTCACCATCAAGACGCTCAGCTCCAGCCGCATCAACCTGGGCGCGCTGACCTCGGTTAAGCTGCTCGACACCACGGCCGGCACCTACATCGACCTCCCGAACCGGACCCAGGACGCGTCCGGGCTCAAGGTGACCCTGCCGTCGTCGGCGCCGTTCTCCGCACCCATGTACGTGCTGAAGCTGACCTTCTCCGGCCAGATCCCCACACTCCAGCCGGTCGACGGCGCCCTGGTCTACACGGACGTCAACTACGCCGGTACCTCCGCCGCACTCGGCCTCGGCGACTACACCGCCGACCAGCTCGACCTGCACGGGATACCCGCCCTCAGCGTCTCCTCGCTGAAGCTCGCCCCGGGCCAGCAGATCGTCGCCTACTCCGGCGACAACTTCACCGGCACCCAGTGGACCTTCACCGCCGACAACGCCAACCTGCGGGTCACCGGCCAGAACGACAAGATCACCTCGCTGAAGGTGCAGTTCAACCCCTCGACCTACCTCAAGATCATCAACTATACCGACGGCCTGGCCCTGGACAGCGGCGGCAACGTCGCCGGCGGATCCAACCTCAAGCAGTGGCACTACTACGACAACGGCAACCTCCAGTGGCAGGCGGTCGAGGTCGGAGGCGGCTATTACAAGCTGGTCAACCGGACCAACGGCATGGTCGCCGACAGCTGGGGCGCCACCAGCAACGGCGCCACCTGCAAGCAGCTGGCCTGGAACGGCCACACCAACCAGCAGTGGAAGATCACGCACCGCGGCGGCGGCCAGTACAACATCGTCAACCGCACCACGGGCAAGCTGCTGGACGGCGGCGGCAACGTCGCCGAGGGCTCCGTCACCAAGATGTGGGACTGGGGCAACAGCACCAACATGCAGTGGACCATCAGCCCCGTCTGACGCGCTCCCGAGAGTTCATGGCCCGGTGCGGCGCCGGACTCCGGCCCGCACCGGGCCATGCGAACAGGCAAGACCCCCCGCCGCAGCCCCGCACCGCGGCTGCGGCTGGCTGCGCGGGACGGGCCGTCCCGGAGAGCCGCTCCGAACCGGCCCGCGACGAAGACAGATGATCTGACCATCAAGTGAAGAGGGAAGCGTCCATGCACATGAGACATCCACTCCGCAGGCTGAGCGCGCAGGCCGCCGCTCTGGCTCTCGCCGTAACAGGGGGAGTGGCGATACTGGCTCCGGCCCCGGCGTCGGCGGCGAGTGACACGATCGGTGTGGCCCTGACCACGTCGGACCTGAGTCAGGCCCTGACCCCGCAGCCGAGCATCGCGCTCGGGGCAGTGTCCTCGGGCAGCGTGAACCTGAAGGTGGACGACACGCAGTCCTACCAGACCATCGACGGGTTCGGCGCCGCGTTCACCGACACCTCGGCCTATCTCCTGCAGAACAAGCTCAACGCCACTGCCCGTGACCGGGTGATGCGCGACCTGTTCACCCGCGGCTCCGGCATCGGCCTGTCGCTGATGCGGGTGCCGATGGGCTCCTCCGACTACACGGCGACCCCGGCGAACAACCCCTCCACCTACTCCTACGACGACAACGGCGGCACCGCCGACCCGACGCTCGCCGACTTCTCCACCGCGCACGACGACGCCTACATCATCCCGATCGTCAAGCAGGCCCAGGCGCTCAACCCGTCGATGAAGCTCTTCGCCAACAACTGGAGCCCGCCGGCCTGGATGAAGACCACCAACACGATGCTGGGCCAGGGCAACGGCACCCTGCGCTCCGACATGTACGGCCCGCTGGCGCAGTACTACGTCAAGTTCCTCCAGGACTACAAGGCCAAGGGCGTCAACGTCTGGGGCGTCACCCCGCAGAACGAGCCGACGATCTCACCGTCCACGTATTCCGCCATGCTGTGGGCCGCGGGTGACGAGGCGAGGTTCATCGCCGACAACCTCGCCCCCGCGCTGCAGCAGGCCGGCCTGGCCGACACGAAGATCCTCGGCGGGGACGCGGATCACGTGGACACCAACTACGCCAACACGCTGATGGGCAACCAGGCGGCGCGCGACGCGATGTACGGCACGGCGTGGCACTGCTACCGGAACGACCTCGGCAAGATGACCACGATCCACAACTCCTACCCGGACAAGCGGCTCTACGAGAGCGAGTGCTCCACCGGGCCGGGCATCGCCCCGATGAACGCCGCCCAGCTCGCCATGGAGTCCACCTTCAACTGGGCCAACGGCGCCCTGCTGTGGAACCTCGCGCTCGACACCAACGGCGGCCCGAAGATGGGCGTCGGCTGCGACAACTGCACCGGCCTGGTCACCGTCGACCAGGCGACCGGCAAGGCCACTTACACCAACAACTACTACCAGCTGGGTCAGTTCTCGAAGTTCGTGGTCCCCGGCGCCACGCGCATCGGCTACAGCGACGGCGGCAACGTATGGGCCCAGGCCTACAAGAACCCGGACGGCGGTGAGGTGCTGGTCGCCCACAACAACAACACAAGCAGCACCCCCTTCACCGTCACCTGGAACAACGCCGGATCCTTCCAGTACACCCTGCCCGCGGGCGCCACGGTGACCTTCACCAGGGGCGCGCAGACGGCCGCCGCCCAGATCGTCGGCCAGGGTTCGAACCGGTGCCTGGATGACACCGGCAACGCGGCCAACGGTGTCCAGCAGTACATCTGGGACTGCGTGTCCGGGAGCGCCAACCAGGCCTACACCTACTCGGTGAGCCGGGAACTCCAGGTCGCGGGCAAGTGCCTGGGTGCGTCCGGGAACGGCACCACCAACGGCACCAAGGTCATCACCTGGGACTGCAACGGCGGCTCCAGCCAGAAGTGGACCTTCCACGCGGACGGCAGCGTCACCAACGACCTGTCCGGACTCTGCCTCGACGTGACCGGCACGGCCACGGCGAACGGCTCCAAGGTCCAGCTGTGGAACTGCACCGGCGCGTCCAACCAGAAGTGGTCGGTCTCCAGCGGAGGCTGACGAACGGACGGCGCCCGGCCGGTCCGCGCGGGTG
>NZ_JBMNDR010000141.1:0-14641 GCF_052543235.1 Streptomyces sp. SAS_272
GCGGGGACCGCCGACGAAGCGGTCCCCGCGCCTGCCGTCCGCCTCGGCCGGCCAAGAGCGAGTACGCGTGTTCGGCTCCGGTGAAGTGACACGACAGGGTCGTTCAGTGAAGATCCGACTGGACGTCGGTCAGTCGATGCCTTCGACGATGCGGAAGTCGCGCTCGACGCCGTCGGAGAGGGCGACCAGCGCCTCCTGGTAGGCCGCACTCTCGTGCGCCGCGACGGCCTGCTCGAAGCTGTCGAACTCGATCAGGACGGTGCGCTCGGCGATTCCGGCGCCGTGCGCCACGACCCGTTCGCCGCGGACGAGGACCCGACCGCCCCCGGCCTTGACGGCCGGACCGGCCAGCTTGTTGTAGGCAGCCAGCTTCTCAGGGTCCGAAATGGTGCGGTAGGCGCTGACCCAGTAGCCCTTGGGCATGGAACCTCCAGTGTGGGATGAGTGCATCTTGTTTACGGGTCGGTCTCGGACGAGCGGCGGCGGGCGAGGGCGAGGCTTGTCAGCGTCGTGATCGCCATGGCGCCGATGCCGACCAGCGCCGCGGTGGTGTAGGCGCTGTCGTCGGGAAAGAGGTGGCCGGGTCCGGTGCCCGCGGCGAGGATCAGGCCGCCGACGGCGCTGCCCAGGGAGTACCCGACGCTGCGGACGACGTAGTTGAAGCTCATGGCGCTCGACGTCTCGCTCTTGGGGGTGACGGCCAGGATGACGCCGGGCATCGCGGCCGAGAAGCCGCCGACGCCGAAGCCGAGCACGCCCATCGCCGCGAACAGTTCAGCCAGGTCCGACCGGGCCGCCGCGAACAGGGCGAACCCGCCGCCGACCACGACGGCGCTGCCGGCCAGGAGCAGGGGGTCGGCGATCCGCGTCCGGACCCGTGGCGTGAGCTTGCCGGCGACGAACCCCAGCACCGAGAACGGGATGAGGACCAGCCCGGCGACGAAGGTCGTCAGCCCGAAGCCGTAGCCGGCGCCGTGCGGCGTCTGCGCGTACCGGGTGATGAGCGTGAGCAGGAGGTACATGCCGATCCCGCCGACGAACATGGCGAGGTTCGCCCCGGCGACCGCCGGGCGCCGCACCGCCCGCACATCGACCAGGGGCGTCGTGCTGCGCAGCTCGATGACGGCCCAGACGCAGAGCAGCGTCACCGCGAGGACGGCGAGGGCCGCCGCCACGGCGAGGTGCCGGCTCCACAGACTCCGTTCGCCGGCGAGGAACAGCACCAGGACCAGCGCAGCGGCCAGGACGACCGCGCCTGCCACGTCCACGTGGGCGGAGCGGCCTTCGGGGGCTTCGGGCATGGAGCGCCACGCTGTCAGGAGGGCGGCGGCGGTGACGACCAGGCCGAGGCCGTAGGCGGCCCGCACCCCGCCGAGCTCTGCGAGCAGTGCGGCCAGCGGGTAGCCGACGCCGGCCCCGATGATCGAGACCACCGAGATCAGGGCGATCACGGCCGCGCTGCGCTCCTCGGGGAGGTGGTCCCGGGCCACGCCCATCATCAGCGCCGTCAGCCCGAGCCCGGTGCCCTGGGCCGCCCTGCCGGCCAGCAGCCACGCGAACGGCAGCGGCAGCACGGTGAGCGCGCTGCCGGCGACGACGACCGCCAGCGTGGCGAGGATCGTGGCCCGCCGGCGCGGGCCGGCTCCGAGCCGGCCCAGGACCGGCGTGGCGACGGCGCCGCTGAGCAGCGCGACGGTCAGCGTCCACTGCGCGCTGCCGAGCGAGACGTGGAACGAGGTCGCCACGCTGGTGATGAGCGGCGTCCCGAGGCTGGCGACCGCCGCCACGACGAGAGCGATGAACATCAGGGCGGGGACCAGCAGCCGCTCCTCGGAACGCGCCACCGGGAGCACCTTCCCCGCGACCCCTTCGACCGGCCGGCCGGTCACTGCTTCGGCCCTTCGCGGTCCTGGCTTTCGAGCTCTGCCAGATGCGTCAGCGCCGGAAGGGCCGCCACCAGCGCCTCGACCTCGTCGCCGGTGAGCTCGCCGATCAACCGTTCGAACGCGTGGACGCCGGCCTGGCGTCGCGTCCGGACATAGGCGGCGCCGGCCTCGGTCAGGCACACCAGCGTGACCCGCTTGTCGGACGCGTCGCCCCGCCGCTCGACCAGGCCCGACTCCTCCATCACCCGGACCAGGGCGGTCATCGCGGGCTGGGTGACGCCCTCGACCGCGGCCAGATCGGTGATACGCCGCGGGCCGGTCCGGTCCAGCGTGGCCAGGGTGGCGGCGGACGTCAGGCTCATGTCCCGGGGCAGACGTCTCGCGGCCCTGGTGGCCAGGCCGTAGAGGGCTGCCCCGATGGCGGCGGACGCGCCGGGAGCGGCGCCTTGACGACTCATGCGCGAAGCATAACATTTTTATATTCATAGTTTATGGAAACGGCCGACGTAGGTGGTTGGGAAACATCCAGGCGACGTATCGAGCCGCGAACGCCACGCTGATCGACTGCCAGTCGTCGATCCCGCTCCCGCAGGCACGGGGTGGCGGCCTGGTCGCCTCGGTGGACGACATGCGGTTCGTCGTGCCCGTGCCATCGGTCTGCGCGCGGCCGAACCCGAACTACGTCGGGCACCGGGGCGGCGCCACCTGGCTGAACACGCGCGGACGGATTCGGCGTCCGCAACGAGGACGTCTCCCGTCTCTCCCCGTTCGTGCGGCACCACATCATCATGCCCGGCCGCTACTCCTTCCAGCTGCCGGAGCTGCCCGGCGGAATGCGGCCTCCACGCGACCCGGATGCCACCGAGGAGCAGTGACGGGCCTCTTAGCCGTCTCCCACTCCATCTCCGTCAGTACTGGTCAGTGGCCTGGAGCGGGTACAGCGTCCCCTCATGAGAGACAGCTGTGCCTACCCGCTCCGTCCGGCGGCAGGCCCGGCGGGCTTTCGTGCCCCGAATGCGCGCTCAGCTGACCGCAGCGCCGAACCACCGGGGAAGCCGGCCGAGCAGCTCCTGCTGATCGTCACCGACCCACGCTACGTGGCCGTCCGGCCGCAGCAGCACCGCGGGCGCGTCCAGTTCCTCGCTGACGTCGGCGACGTGGTCGACTCGATCTGCCCAGCCCGTCACCGAGAGCCGGCCGGTCCGGTCGAGCAGCAGCCCGCGGCCGCCGTGCATCAGCTCGTACAGGCGACCCCGCTTCAGCCCCACGTCCCGCAGCCGTCGGCCGAGCAGTTCATGCCCCTCGCCGAAGTCGTAGCGGACCCCGATCGCAGTGATCTTCTCCATCAGGTACCGGTTCACCTCCTCGAAGTCCATCAGTTCCGACACCAGCCGGCGCACTGCTCGGGGACCCGGCTCGACGGACATCAGTTCCATCTGTGCGCGGGTGCTGTCCAGCACATCGGCGGCCACCGGGCGCCGTTCGGTGTGGTAGCTGTCCAGCAGTCCCTCCGGCGCCCAGCCGTTGACTTCGGCGGCCAGCTTCCAGCCCAGGTTGAACGCGTCCTGGATGCCGAGGTTGAGCCCCTGCCCGCCGGTCGGCGGGTGGATGTGCGCCGCGTCGCCGGCCAGCAGCACCCGGCCGGTCCGGTAGCGCTCGGCCAGCCGGGTGGCGTCGCCGAAGCGGGAGAGCCAGCGCGGTGAGTGCACGCCGAAGTCGGTGCCGGCGAGCTTCCGCACCTGCCGCTTCAGCTCGTCCAGGGTCGGCGGGACCGTGCGGTCCTCGGCCACCCCTTCGGCGGGTGCGACGAGGCGGTACACCCCGTCCCCGAGGGGCATGGCTCCGAACCGCTTGTGGGTCTTGCGGACTTCGGCCATCACGGCGTTCAGCGTGTCCGGCGACACGGTCACCTCCACCTCGCCCAGCAGCGTCTCGACCCTGGAGGGCTCGCCGGGGAAGCCGACGCCGAGCAGCTTGCGCACCGTGCTGCGGCCGCCGTCACAACCCACGAGGTAGCGCGAGCGCAGCCGCGTTCCGTCGGCAAGCTCGGCGGTCACCCCGTGTTCGTCCTGGCTCAGCCCGACGAGTTCGCAGCCGCGCCGGATCTCGACGCCGAGTTCGGTGGCGCGCTCGGCAAGCAGGCGATCGGTGGTGGGCTGCGGGATGCCGAGCGTGTACGGATGTGCGGTGTCCAGCCGGTCCGGCGCCGGCTTGTTGATGGCCGCGAAGAAACCACCGACCGGGTACCTCGTGCCGAGCGCGAGGAACCGCTCCAGCAGACCGCGCTGGTCCATCACCTCGACGCTGCGCGCGTGCAGGCCGAGCGAGCGCACGATCCTGGTCGGCTCCGCGTCCTTCTCCAGCACGAGCACGTGCACGCCGTGCAGCCGCAACTCGCTGGCCAGCATCAAGCCGGTCGGTCCGCCGCCGGCAACGATCACTTCAGTCATGAAACCCCCCATTCAACAAAGTTGCATTGCGGTTGGCCCACCGCGCAGTTGGCGGCGCGCGCACCCGGACCTCCGCGCCGCGTGCCCGCACCCGCACCCGCACCCGCACCGCGAGTCCCACCGGCGGTTTCACGTCCCGCAGAACCCACAGTCGACAAAGGCGCACGTACTTCGCGAATCCCTGATTGTCCCAAGTCCTGGCCTCGGCCGACGATTCTGCGCCATGCCCCGGGCCTTGCCGCAAGGCCCCGCCTTCGCTATAACTTGAAAGCGGCAAGGAGTAGACAACCTCCTTGCCTTTGCTATGTGCCGTCCGCTGCGGACGGACAAGACCTCCCGCATCGGGGTCTGCGAGGCGCGGCAGGCAGCCGAGGCGTGGTCGCCGCAGGCGGCGATCCTCGCCCAGACCCCACCGCGTGCGAGGGTCGGCGTACCGGCTGACTGGGCGGATCAGCGCCGAGCGTCGCCTGGTGCGAGCAGGCTGGTGACTTCTGCGATCGCCTCGGCCGAGGGCTTGACGTAGCGGCGGAGGTTCTCCGGCTTCCTGTGCCGGGGCTTGGCCATGAGCATCAGCAGAGAGGCGCCCTGTTCACCGAGGTGGGTCAGGGCGGAGTGGCGGACAGTCAGCGCCTTCCCGGTCGGCAGCTCTACGACGGTGGACACCGCTTCCCCCCGTGCCGCAGACAGCAGGGCCGACGTCGGCTTCGCGCACGATCTGACATGGATGTTCCTCAACCCCCGCGTAGGCGACCCTCCCGGCGATGGAAGTCCACGGCCGCCAGGCGGCGACCGTGGACACGGGCGCTCTCCGCTGCGCGCAAGGAGGGGCGCACGCAGAACCCGACCGCGTTCGAGCACGGCGAGGAGCGCATCCGGCGCCCGCGCCCGATCCCCTCGCTCGCTTGCATCATGGAAACCGATCTGTTTTTCTAGATGGAAACAGATCGGTTTCTTGCCGACGGCCGGTTCATGACCAGCGATTAAGGGGAAACGTGAGTACCACCTTCGACCGCGGGGCGCCCGCCTCCGGGACATCAGATTCGGGCCGCCGTGGCTCACATGCCGTGCGCTGGTGGGTGCTTGTCGTGCTGGGCACGGCGCAGCTCATGGTCACGCTCGATGCGACCGTGGTGAACATCGCGCTTCCCGCGGCGCAGCACGACCTCGGTTTCAGCGACGGCAGCCGGCAGTGGGTCATCACGGGTTACGCCCTGGCGTTCGGCAGCCTGCTGCTGCTCGGCGGCCGGCTCGGCGACCTGTTCGGCCGGCGTACCGCCTTCGTGACCGGCCTGATCGGTTTCGCGGGCGCATCGGTCCTCGGCGGCGCGGCCACCAGCTTCGACATTCTCGTCACGGCACGGGTGGCCCAGGGTCTCTTCGCCGCGCTGCTCGCGCCCGCGGCGCTCTCGCTGCTCAGCGTGACGTTCACCGACCCGAGGGAGAGGCCGAAGGCGTTCGGCATCTTCAGCGCGCTGGCCGGTGCGGGCGGCGCGATCGGGCTGCTGCTCGGCGGCATGCTCACCGAATGGGCGTCGTGGCGCTGGGTGATGTACGTGAACGTCGTCTTCGCGGCCGTAGCGCTGGTCGGCGCGGTGCTGCTGCTGGCCAAGCCCGCGGTCGCCGAGCGGCCGAGGCTCGACATCCCCGGCACTCTCGTGGTGAGTGCCGCGCTGTTCGCCGTCGTCTACGGGTTCGCGCACGTCGAATCCACCAGCTGGACCGACCCGGTCAGTCTCGGCTCGATGATCGTCGGCGTGGTGCTGCTCGCGGTGTTCGTACGGCTGGAGGCCCGGGTCGCGCATCCGCTGCTGCCGCTGCGACTCGTGCTGGACCGGACCCGCGGGGGGTCGTTCCTGGCGGTGTTCGTCATCGGCATGGGGATGTTCTCGATCTTCCTGTTCCTGACCTACTACCTGGAGGCGAGCCTCGGCTACTCGCCGATCAAGACCGGTCTGGCGTTCCTGCCGATGGTCGCGGGCATCGTCGCCGCGTCGACCACGGCGCCCGCGCTGCTGCTGCCCAGGGTCGGCCCGAAGGTCGTGATCAGCGCCGGCTTCCTGGTCGCCGCATCAGGCATGGCACTGCTGACCCGGCTCGAGCTGGACAGCACCTACGTCGCCCACATCATGCCCGGGCTGGTCCTGCTGGGTCTCGGCCTCGGCGGCGTGATGGCCACCGCGTTCCAGGGCGCGACCGCGGGCATACATCACGAGGACTCAGGCGTCGCCTCGGCGCTGATCAACACCGGTCAGCAGGTAGGCGGTTCGATCAGCACGGCTTTGCTGACCACCGTCGCGTCGTCGGCCGCGACCGACTACCTGTCCTCGCACAGGCCCGGCGCGCTGACCGCTGCCCAGGCCGGGGTCGAGAGCTACACGGCCACCCTGGCGTGGGGCGCAGGGTTCTTCGTGGTCGGCGCCGTCCTTTCGGCGCTCCTGATACCGAATGCGCAGCTGTCGCCGTCGGAGGGCGAGCCCGTGATCGCCCACTGAACCCGCATCCGCCGTGACGGGAAACGTCCTGTGCCGGCGGGCGCCCCCAAGGCACGGATCAGCGCAGGACGAAAGGGCAAGGGGCATCTGCGATGCGGCGCCCGTCGATGCGGCTGAATATGCGGGGCCGATGGGCACGTCGGCCCCCAGGGGGCCCGCCGAGTGCGCACACGACAGAGACAGGCGAGCTGTGCCGGGCGCGCCGAACACGGCAAGGAGTTCACATGCCCGCACCGCATGGCGGCGTCGAAGAGGAATCCGACAACCGGCAACCGCCATAAACCGATCGGTTTCCAATCGGCCGGAATCGAGTTAACCTCGCATTATGACCACCGAAGCGAAGTCAAGCCCCCGAGAGCGGCTGCTGGAGGCAGCGGCCACGCTCACCTACCGAGACGGCGTCGGCATCGGCGTCGACGCGCTGTGCAAGGCGGCGGGGGTGTCCAAGCGCTCCATGTACCAGCTGTTCGAGAGCAAGGACGAACTGCTGGCGGCGAGCCTGGAGGAACGCGCCTCCGCCTACGTGGCGACGCTCCTTCCCGCGACGGACGACAGCCGTTCACCCCGCGAGCGGATCATGCACGTCTTCGAGCAGCTGGAATCGCAGGCGGGCGCATCCGATTTCCAGGGCTGCCGGTACCTCGCCGTGCAGATCGAGCTCAAGGACCAGACCCACCCCGCGAGCCAGGTCGCCCATCAGATCAAAGGGAACCTGACGGGCTTCTTCCGCGCCGAGGCCGAGCAGGGCGGGGCGAGCGATCCGGACCTGCTGGCCCGGCAGCTGATCCTTGTCTTCGACGGCGCCAGCGCTCGCGCGGGAATCAGAGCCGACACGCCCTCAGGGCTTGTCGCTCCCACCGTGACCACCCTGCTCGACGCGGCGGACATGCGCTGACGTGTCGCGCGCAGGAGCGCTCGCCGCGAACCGCACGCCCGCCGAGAACGCCGCAGCCCTTCGGCGACGCCCGGCCGGTGCACGTGCCTCCGAACCTCGCCCGGCCGGCCTCCACCGGGACCAGGATCTCGCCGGACCGGCGAAAGGACGACCACACCGGTGCGGATCAAGGGCCGGCTGATCACCCTGGTCCGCCGGCCCGGCGAGATTCTGGGCGTGTGGAAGATCGTCCTGGGCGGTCCGGGCCGATGTCCCGCCGGAGACGGACGGCACCGTCTTTCAGCCGCGACTCGAGTCGGTTCGGTTCGGCTCGGTTCGGTTCACCCCTTCGTCGGGTGCAGATGGCGGCTGAGATAGCGCGCGGTGACACTGTGCGGATCATGTGCGAGGTCGTCGGGTGTGCCCGTGGCGACGATGGTGCCGCCGGCGGTGCCGCCTCCGGGGCCCATGTCGACGACGTGGTCGGCGTTGGCGATCATGTCCAGGTCGTGTTCGATGACGATGACTGTGGCGCCGTTGTCGGCCAGCCGCTGGAGGACGGCCAGAAGGGTGCGGATGTCGAGCGGGTGGAGGCCGACGCTGGGTTCGTCCAGGACGAAGAGGGTGTCGGACTGGTTCCGGGTCAGCTCGGTGGCGAGCTTCAGCCGCTGCGCTTCGCCGCCGGAGAGAGCCGGGGTGTCTTCGCCGAGGGTGAGGTACCCGAGTCCGAGGTCGATGAGGGCTTGGAGCCGGGTCCTGACACGGCGGATGTCTCCGACCTGCTCGATGGCCTGCCTGACGGTGAGGGCGAGCAGCTCGGGCAGGGACACCCCGTCGTCCGGGTTTCCGGGGATCGGGCGGAGGACGTCGGCGGCCGCGGGGGCGTACCGGGCGCCGTCGCATGCGGGGCAGGCGATGTCGACGTCCGGCAGGAACTGGACGTCGAGGGAGACCTGGCCGGTGCCTTCGCAGCGGGGGCAGCGCAGGGAGCCGGTGTTGTAGGAGAAGTCCGCGGCGGTGAGCCCTCGTTGCTCGGCCGCATCGGTGGCGGCGTAGGCGCGGCGCAGGTCGTCGAGGATGCCGCTGTAGGTGGCGACGGTGGAGCGGACGTTGACGCCGATGGGGGTGGCGTCGACCGTGTTCACCCGGGTGATCGCCGGCGCGTCCACCGCGGCCACGTGGTCAGGCAGCGCTCTGCCCGCGGCTTCCGCCTGGAGCGCGGGGATCAGGCTTTCGAGGATCAGCGTGGTCTTGCCCGATCCGGAGACGCCGGTCACGGCGGTCAGGCGGCCCCGGGGAATGTCGACGTCCAGGGCGTGCACAGTGTGCAGGGGCCGGGTGGAGAGATGGATACGGCCGTGGTCGAACATCTGGTCGCGCCCGGCTCGTCGGCGGACGAGGACCGGTTCGCGGCCGGTGAGGAATCCGCCGATCAGGGAGTCGGGGTCCTTGCCCAGAGCGGTGACGTCGCCGGTGGCCAGGACGGTGCCGCCTTCGGCGCCGGAGCCGGGGCCGATCTCGATGAGCCAGTCGGCTTCCCGCAGCACTTGGACGTCGTGGTCGACGAGGACCACGGAGTTGCCGTCGCGGAGCAGGTCGCGCATGACGCCGAGCAGACCGTCCACGTTCGAGGGGTGCAGTCCGATGGAGGGTTCGTCGAGGACGTAGAGCACGCCGGTGGTCTGGTTGCGTACGGCGCGGGCCAGTTGGACGCGTTGCCGCTCGCCGGTCGACAGGGTGGAGCTCGCCCGGTCCAGGGAGAGGTAGCCGAGGCCGAGTTCGACCAGGCGGCGGGCGGTCTCCAGCAGGGTGGCGACGATGTTCCGCGCCATCGGACCCATCTCGGACGGCAGGGCGTCCGCGAGACCGGGAGCCCAGGCGATGAGTCCGTCGAGCGTCTTCGAGGTGGCCTCGGCGAGGTCGACGCCGTCGACGAGGGTGGCTCGGGCCTGCTCGCTGAGCCGGGTCCCGTTGCAGGCCGGACACACCTGGGCGCTGATGAACCTGTTCACACGGTTCAGCCCGCGTTCGGTGGTGGCCTTGTTCAGGGCCTCCTCGACGGCCCGGCGGGCGTTGCGGTAGGTGAAGTCCAGCTCGAAGAACTTGCCGTTCTTGGACCGCACGCTGATGTGCCGCTGCTCCGCGGGGCCGTGCATGACGATGTCCCGCTCGTGTTCGGTCAGTTGCGCGTACGGCACGTCGGTGCGCACCCCGAGTTCGGCGACGACCTGCGGCATCACCGTCAGCCCGAACATGGACCAGGGAGCCACCGCCCCCTCGGCGACGGTGCGTTGCGGATCGGGGACGAGAGCCGCTTCGTCGACCTCCCGGACCGTGCCGGTACCGGTGCACCGCGGGCATGCGCCGTCGGAGTTGAAGGCCAGCGACTCCGCGCCCGGCGGGTAGAAGGTCACCTCGCACACAGGACAGGTCAGGTCCAGTCCGGCGGCCACGTCGATCGTCGGGTCCTGCCGGTGGCCGTTGGGGCACAGGTGTGACCCCAGTCGGGAGAACAGCAGACGCAGCACGTTGAGCAGCTCTGTCGACGTGCCGAAAGTGCTGCGCACCCCGGGCACCCCGGGCCGCTGCCGCAAGGCGAGGGCCGCGGGCACGTGCTCGACGCTGTCCACCGACGCACGCGGCGCCTGCGCCATGCGACGGCGGGTGTACGTGGACAGTGCCTCGATGTAGCGCCGTGAGCCCTCCGCGTACAGCACGCCCATCGCCAGGGACGACTTCCCGGAGCCGGACACCCCTGCCACCGCGACGAGCCGGCGCAGCGGCACCGTCACGTCGACGTTCTTCAGGTTGTGGACCTTCGCCCCGTGCACCTGAACGGCCAACGGCGGATCCGACGCGTCCGTGCCTCGTACGCCGGGGACCCCGGCCCACCGGTCTCCGCCGCTCACCTCGTCGTGCGCCATCGCTTCTCCCTTCCGGGCGTCTCGTCCGAGGGTCGTCGGCCGCCGAGAAGGACGAGTGCTCGCAGCGTCCACCGAATCAGCATACATAGAATATGCTTCCGTAGAATTTACTTCCTTGGAAGTGAAGCGCCTCGAGTGAAGCGCCCTGAGGGATGGGCGCCGGCCTGGCGCCGGACGGCATCCTCGGCGAGGATGCCGCCTGCCGGGTTCTTATCCTCACCACCGGCATCAGCCGCCTCG
The DNA here is from genome assembly GCF_052543235.1 of Streptomyces sp. SAS_272. Lineage (NCBI taxonomy): Bacteria > Bacillati > Actinomycetota > Actinomycetes > Kitasatosporales > Streptomycetaceae > Streptomyces > Streptomyces sp. SAS_272. Next base: position 10,867 of record NZ_JBMNDR010000141.1, read on the forward strand.
ACACAACCGATGAGGGCATGTGACGCTGCCGCAATTCCCGGCCTTCGACGTGATGACGGCGACCTGCCCGTCCCGCACCTCGCTCGCCCGCATCGCCAACAAGTGGACCGCCATGGTGGTCATCGCGCTCAGCGCCGGCCCCCTGCGCTTCGGCGACCTGCGCACCAGCGTCGACGGCATCAGCGCCAAGGTCCTCACCGACACGCTCCGGGACCTGGAACGCGACGGGCTCGTCACCCGGCACGTGTACGGCGAGGTCCCGCCCCGGGTCGAATACGAGCTGACCGAGCTGGGGCGCACCCTGTACACCCCGCTTCGGGCCATCGCCCTCTGGGCAGAGGAACACTTCACCGAGGTACTCGCCGCACGCGACAGCTACGACGCCCGCCAGTGACGTGACCGCTCGCCGGAGGCGACGATCCGGCGAGCGTCGTGCCGGCGGACCCTACGGTGCGGCGCCCTGAACTCGCCGCCGCCCCGCGGTGTCCGCCGTCGTGGGCTGCACGACGATCACCGCGGTACAGGGCGGCTCTCGCCCGAAGGGCACGGGCGGCTCACTCCCCCCAGAAAGCGTCCTCGGCCACCTGGTCGCCGGAGAACAGCCACATCTCGACGATCTTGCCGTCCTTCAGGCGCAGGACGTCCACGCCGTCCATGCTCATGGACGCGCCCTCGCGCCGCCCGGCGAAGTGGATGGAGGCGGCCACCATGTCACCGTTGCCCATGAGGGCGTGGATCGCGTCGATGGCGAAGGAGCCCTGGCTGGCCTCCATCATCCCGCCGAGCATCGCGAAGACGGCGTCGCGCCCCTTGCGCTCACCGGAGAACTGGTTGCCGCCCGGCTGATGCCAGACGATCCCCTCGTCCAGGAGCTCGCCCACCTTGGCCAGGTCGCCCTTCTGGACGGCCTGGAAGTACTCACGCGCGATGTCGACGTTCTTGCTGGTCATGACAAAACTCCTTACGCCTCCGACGTAGAGGCGGTGCGACTACCGTTACGAGCTGGATGCGAACCGCGACGTGCGCGATGCGGGATGGGTCAACGACGCGCGGTCAGGTTTCGCCAGACATGCCAGTGGGGCGTCGCCCCACGGTTCACCCTTGGCCTGCCGGCCCGCCGACAGGAGTCGGGCCCTGCGGTGCACGCGCCCTCGATGCACCGGCCTTCTCCTTCTGCGAGCTCTCCTGCTGCATCTCCATACTCACCATCGGCATCCGGTCACCTCAACGTAACCAATGGGATGACGTGACGCACGTCACACAATGTGCGGGTGTCGCCCGGGAGCCGCGGGGTCCGCAGAGCCCCCGCCGGCAGGATTCCCGCGGGGGACACGTCATGGCCACCGTCCGTGACGACGACCCTGACGCCACTCGCTCCCGACCGCCCACGAGTGCGTTCGCAGGTGCGTTCACAAGGGCACTCGTCGTCCCAGTCACCCGATCTATTTCCCTTTTCACACCCTGCGCCCCGGCGACAGGAATCTGAGTCATGGGTGTTTCATCAGCTCAGATCACGGGTTTTCCGTCGATCCACTAGACAGACGCCGCGCCGCAGCTTCTTAATAGATCCGATGTTGCTGAGCCCGTGCGACGACAGCCCGGTCGCCGATCTCGGGCCGTCACCGTCGTCTTGACACCCGCCAGGCCGGCAGGTTCCGGCGGAGCGCCGTTTCGCGGTCGCTTCGACAGTCCGTGGGCGCCCCGGCATCCAGGTCGTCGACAGCCACCTGGAACGTCGCCGCCTCGAAGCAATCCCCCATCGATCACAGGAGTGGGCCATGCCCTCGTCAAGAATGTCCCGCCGTACGTTTCTCGGCGCAGCGGGTGCGGTGAGCGCCGCGACGGCCCTGCCGATCGTCCCCGGTTTCTCCGGCCTTCTGCCGCAGGCGTTCGCCGCGGACACACAGAGCAACCTCAGCAAGATGGTCGACATGCGGTTCGGCATGTTCAACCACTTCAGTCTGGGCACCTTCACCAACCAGGAGTGGGCCGAACCCAACCAGAGCCCCGCCCTCTTCGCTCCGCCCAGTGTCAACTGCGCGCAGTGGGCCGATGCGGCGGCCGCCGCGAAGATGAGCTACGGCTTCCTGACCACCAGGCACCACGACGGGTTCGCCCTGTGGCCGAGCGCCCACGGCACCCAGAACGTCGCGAACAGCTCCTACAAGCACGACGTCGTCCAGGCGTACTGCGACGCCTTCCGCGCGAAGGGGCTGAAGGTCGGGCTCTACTACTCGATCTGGGACCGCACCTTCGGCGTCGAGGCGTGGGAGAGCCGGCACAAGGTGACCGGGCTGCAGATCACCGATGCCATCCAGCCCAGCCACATGGCTTTCGTGCTCGGTCAGATCCGCGAATTGCTCACCGATTACGGCACCATCGACATGCTCATGACCGACGGCTACGCATGGCAGATGGGCCAGCAGGCCGTCTCCTACCAGCAGATCCGTTCACTGGTCAAAGAGCTTCAGCCGGACTGCGTCATGATCGACCTCGGTGGACTGTCGGAGCCCTTCCTCGGCGACGCGATCTTCTTCGAGGAGCCGCTGGGGGTCACGGCGCCGACGGGCAACACCTACGCCGGCATGCAGGGGCAGACCATCAGCAACGGCTGGTTCTGGCACCCCTCCACTCCGACCGAGGGCCTGATGAGCAAGTCCGCGATCCTGTCGCACCTGGCCGACCTGGAACCGAAGTACACCTCGTTCATCCTCAACTGCCCGCCCAACCGCAACGGCCTGTTGGACGCGAACGTCGTCAGCCGGCTCGCCGAGGTCGGCGCGGCGTGGAGCCCGAACACCTCCCGGCCGCCGCTGCCCGCCCAGCCACTGCGCGCAGAGCACCCCGTCACCCCCGTCAACGCGTACGCCACCGGCTTCCACACCGGCGAGGGGCCGCTCAACGCCATCGACGGACTCAGCGACGTCCGCTACGAGACCTGCTGGTCGACCTGGGGGCTGCCGGCGCCGCTGCCGCAGTCCATCACCATCGACCTCGGCGGCGTGTGGAGCAACGTCTCCACCCTGGAGTACCTGCCCAAGCAGTGGAACCGCAGCGACTCCACCGACGGCGACATCACTTCGTACACCATCCTGACCAGCACCGACGGCGTCGCCTTCACCCAGGTCGCCACCGGCGCCTGGGTCGGCGACAAGACGGCGAAACTGGTCGAGTGGCCCGACCGGAACGTGGGCTTCGTACGGATCCAGGTCAACGCGGCCACCGGCGGCTACGCCAACGTCAGCGGTGTGAGGATCGGCGGCCGGTCGGTCGAGCCTGCACTGGTGTCCACCACACTGCCCGGCGACGGCACCGTCTACCGGCTGGTCAACCGAAACAGCGGCCAGGTGGCCGACGTCGTGGACCGGCGCACCAGCGACGGCACCAAGATCCAACAGTGGCCCTGGCTCGGCCAGACGAACCAGAAGTGGACCTTCATCAAGACCGGCGACGGCTACTACAAGATCAAGGGTGTGGGCAGCGGCAGGCTCCTGGAGATCGCGGGGCTCTCCCGTGCGGACGGCGGCGCCGCCGGCATCTGGGGGGACGCCGCCGCCCCCCAGCAGCACTGGGCCGTCACACCCACCGGCGACGGAAATTACGTCCTCATCAACCGCTACAGCGGGCTCTCGCTCGCCGTGGACGAGGCCAGCACCGCCAACGCGGCCGCCGTCGAGCAGCAGCCCTACGCGGGCCGCAGCGAGCAGCAGTGGCGGATCGTCGCCGTCTGATCCCGCCCTCCGCCGCCTCCCCCCGCCGCGGGGGGGGGGGGGGG